>NZ_BADI01000144.1:0-1843 GCF_000333555.1 Herbaspirillum sp. B65
ATCACCACACAGACGATTGCGACCTGGCGCCACCGACCTTGTCAGGCAAGTGCGCAAACAACAGCCGGGCGACGATGAAGGCGATGCCGAAACTGGTGAAGGCCAGTGAAGATTCCCCCCACGCGCGCGCCGCAAAGAGCAAGGCAATGAAGGCGGTGATGACGCCGAAACCGACACTGGAGAGCGCCAGTCCCAACCCAGGTTGCCACACTGCGCCCAGCACCTTGTAGAAGGGCGTGCGGCGGTCGGCGCTGGGTGCCACGGCCGGCAAGCCAGCCAGCATCAGCAGCGCCAGCAAGGGGATGAGCACACTCACACCGGCAATACCTGCGAAGCCATAGGCATGATTGACCGCCACGCCCAGTGGCGCACCGCAGGCCATGGCCGCATAGATGGCGATGCCCAGCCAGGCCATGACCTTGCCGCCATGCTGCGGACCCACCAGGGCGATGCCCCAGCTCATGGTGCCGGTGACCACCAGGCTTTCCCCCAGCGCCAGCAACAGGCGCCCCAGCAGCAATACCAGCACCGAGGCCACCGGATGATCCAACCACGCCAGCGAAGCCAGGTAGACCAGGCCCGACAAGGAGGCGGCGACGAAGCCGCCCAGGACGGCCCGCTTGGCGCCACGCAGATCGGCGTAATTACCGGCCCAGGAACGCGACAGCAAGGCGGCGGCGAATTGCGCGCCGACCACCACGCCGACCACGGTAGCATTCATGCCCAGTGCATCCTTCAGATGCAGGGGCAACACCGGCAACTGCAAACCGATGGTGAGAAAGGCGATGAAGACCGCCAGGGTCAGCGGTGCCAGTTTGAGAAAGACCGCCGTGCCAGGACTGGCCAGGGGTGTCACGGAAGCGGGCTTGTCAGCCGGTCGGATGTTCATGAAGTTTCCTTGAGAGCATAAAGAAGGATCAAGCCAGGGCGCAGGGCCGATTGCCGGCCTGGATGGCGCGCAGTAGAATGCGACGAATCCGTCACATTCCGTCGAGATGCAGTATGCGACGGATTCGTCAGGTTTTCCATTCGCATTCCTTTTTCAGGCCATCGCCCCATGAACAAGCCGCGCCGCCCCCAGATTTCCCTGCGCAAGACGCCGCAACAAGCCCGCTCCACCGAACTGGTGGCGGCCATCCTGCAAGCCGCTATTCAGGTTTTGCTACGCGAGGGCGCGGCGCGCTTTACCACGGCGCGCGTGGCCGAGCGGGCGGGCGTGAGTGTCGGATCGGTGTACCAGTATTTTCCCAACAAGGCAGCCATCCTGTTCCGGCTGCAGGCCGATGAATGGCAACAGACCACCGAGATGGTGCGCCAGCTCTTGCAGGATCCCTGCAAGCCGCCCGCCAGACGCCTGCGCGAACTGGTACACGCCTTCATCCGCAGCGAGTTCGAAGAAGCCCAGCTCAGACAGGCACTGGCCGATGCCGCCCCGCTCTATCGTGCCGCACCCGAGGCCTTGGACTTGAGCCGGGCCTGGGATGGCATCATCACCGCCTTCATGCGCGAAGCCTTGCCCCGCCAGCCAAGCTAGCCCAGCGAGGAGAGTTTGATGGTCAACGAGAACATGACGTCCACATTCGTGGAACCCAACAACGCACCGGCCCAACCTGAACTTCTGGTCTCCGCCGTGCTGCATCTGATGTCGCACTACACCGCCAACAACAGCCAGGAAACGCAAAGCTGCGTAAAGCTGGCCTCGGTGATCGAAAGACACTTGAAGGCCCTGGCCGAAATGCCCAACCTGGCGCCGGTGCTGCGGGCTACCTGGCAGCAGTTGTCGGAACAGTGGGCGCATGTGGTGGAACGGACGATGCCGCCGCCGGAAAAATTCACTTCTTCT
>NZ_BADI01000143.1:0-16247 GCF_000333555.1 Herbaspirillum sp. B65
CTTGCGCGCGGCATCGATGGCCAGCCCGCTGCCGATACTGCCGAACAGGTCGCCTTCCACATGCCTGGCCTTGGGCGCCAGCGCGCCGATGCGTTCGCGCAGCAGGCGCACGCCGCTGGAGCCACCGGTGAAGAAAACGCTATCGATGTCATCGGCGCGCAAACCGGCCTGCTGCAACAGCGCCAGTACAGTCTGCTCCACCGACTGCACCAGGTGGTCGACGGCGGCGTCGAAGTCGCTGCGCTGCAATTGCAACTGCTCGGGCTTGCGCAGGCGTTCCAGATCCAGCAGGGTCTGGTCGGCCGAGGACAGAGCGATCTTGCCGGCCTCCACCTGCAGCGCCAGCCAGTGGCCGCAGCGCTGCTCGACCACGTCCAGCAGTCGGGCAAAGCGTTCGCGGTCGGTCACTTCACGCGCGACGTCCTGCAATTGCTGCCAGGCCTTGCGGGTGTAGAGCTGATTGATGGTGTGCCAGGTGGCCAGGTTGAAGTAATAGCTGGAGGGGATCTCGGCATTGCCCAGAAGGCGCCCGCCCAAGCCCAGCAGCGGCATCACGCAGGCCAGGCTGAAATACTTGTCGAAGTCGGTACCGCCGATGTGCACGCCCCCATTGGCCAGGATATCGTCGCGCCGCTCGCTGCGCGATGCCCGTTGTGGCGACAGGCGCACCAGCGAAAAGTCGGAGGTACCGCCGCCGATGTCGACGATCAAGACCAGCTCTTCCCTATCGATGCGCGACTCATAGTCGAAAGCGGCGGCAATCGGTTCAAACTGGAAGGCGATGTCCTTGAAACCGACATCGCGTGCGATCTGTTCCAGCGTATCCTGGGCCAGTTGGTCAGCAGCCGCATCATCGTCGACGAAATGCACCGGGCGGCCCAGTACCACCTGGGAAAAGGCGGTGCCGGCGGCGCGCTCGGCACGCTGCTTGAGTTCGCCGATGAATTGCGACAGCAGGCCGCGATAGGGCAACGCCCGACCGCCGACCTCGGTCTGACCATCGATGGCACCCGACCCCAGCAGGCTCTTCAATGAGCGCATCAAACGGCCTTCATAGCCGGCCAGGTATTCGCCCAGCCCGGCACGGCCGTAGCTGAAACTGTTTTCATCGGCATTGAAGAACACCACCGATGGCAGCGTGGCACGGCCGTCTTCCAGCGGCAGCAGCAGGGAATCGCCGGCCTGCGGGCGCTGCCAGCCGACCGTGGAATTGGAGGTACCGAAATCCACACCGCACGCGTTCGCCATCGATCACTCCTTCTTTTTGGGTCGGCAATCATATAGAAAAGGACGGTGCTTGTCTGCACGGCGTCATGGCGGCGTTTGAAGCAAACAACATGCCGCCGTGAAATCATTGCCGACTCGGCAATAGCAAGATGACAAGCCAACGAAAAACGGCACCGCCAGGCAGGGCTGCCCGGCGGCACCGTCAGATCGAACCGGCTGAAAACGGCTGTGGAAAACTTAGAATTCCTGCGCCACCGGACGCAGCACCACTTCGCTGATATCCACATTGGCCGGCTGCTCGATGGCATAGGCAATCGCACGCGCCACCGAATCGGCCGGAATCTGGTTGGCCTCATACCAGGCCAGCAGGGCTTCCGAGGTCTCCTTGTCGCTGCTGTGGGTCTTCAGTTCGGAATCCACCGCCCCCGGGGAGATGATGGTGGTGCGCACACCGTCCGGTGCTTCGGCGCGCAGGCCTTCGGTCAGGGCGCGCACCGCGAACTTGGTGGCGCTGTAGACCGTGCCCATGCCGGCGAATACCTTGATGCCCGCCACCGACGACACATTGATGATGTGGCCCGAGCCCTGCGCAGCGAAGCGCGGCAGCGCGGCGGCTACGCCATAGAGCACGCCCTTGACGTTGACGTCGATCATGCGGTCCCACTCCTCGACCTTGAGCTTGGCCATCGGAGCCAGCGGCATGATGCCGGCATTGTTGACCAGCACGTCGATGCGGCCGAAGTGCTGCTCACCCTTGGCCACCAGCGCTTCCACGTCGTCGCGGCGCGCCACGTCGGTGGTCACGGCGATGGCCTGGCCACCGGCGGCGGTGATGTCGGCCACCAGCTTTTCCAGACGCTCGGTGCGGCGCGCACCCAGTACCAGCTTGGCGCCCAGTGCAGCCAGGTGACGTGCGGTGGTTTCGCCCAGGCCGCTGCTGGCGCCGGTGATGACGACGACTTTGTCCTTGATGTTGTTGCTCATGATGAATCCTTTCCAGTGATGGGGTTGGCTTGCGGTTGCTGCGTGTCGATGGAAGGATTATGGGTGGCGCCACTATGCCAAACAATGGAAATGATAAGATTACAGAATTCCATTTTCAGGAATCATCATGCTCAATCGACTGGAGATGCTGCGCATCTTCTGCGCTGCCGCCGATACCGGCAGCTTCAAGGAAGCCGCGATCCGGCTCGGCATTTCACCGCAAGCCGTCACCCGCGCCATCCAGGAACTGGAGCGCCTGCAGGGCGAGATGCTGTTCCATCGCAATACGCGCCAGGTGCGCATCACCAGTTTCGGCGAAGCTCTCGCCGAACGCGCGCGCGAAAGCCTGCGTGAACTCGATGGACTTTTCGAGACGGAGGCCGCCAGCCCGGCCGACGAGATGAGCGGACTGGTGCGCCTGGCCGCACCATCTGCGTTGGGACGCAGCCGCCTGCTGCCCATCGTGGAGCGATTGGCGCAGGCGCATCCCGGCTTGCGCTTCGACCTGCGCCTGACCGATCAGCGCGCCGATGTGGTGGGAGAAAAGATCGACATCGGCATCCGCGTCGGCACCGTGCCGGACAACCGGTTCGTGGTGCGGCGTCTGGGCAAGGTGCGCTTCTACGTGGTGGCCACGCCGCGCTTCCTGCGCCGCCATGGGGCCCCGGAGGACACCGAGGCCTTGCGCGCCCTGCCCTGCACCGCCATGCTGGACCGGGGCACGGGCCGCCCCTGGCCCTGGCTGTTCGCGCAGGAGAACCAGTGGATGGCCGATCACGCCCGCTTCCTCTGCGATGATTCGGAGGGCGAATATTTATTGGTGAGAAGTGGCGTCGCCATCGGCCAGATCGCCGGCTTCCTGTGCGAGGACGACATCGCAGCAGGACGACTGGTCCCCGTCATGACTGATCACGAACCCGATCCCTGGGACATGTACCTCTACCGCCCGCAACGCGGACCGGTGCCACCGCGCCTGCGGCTGGTGTTCGATACGCTGGTACGCGAATTCGCGCAATGACGCGCGGAAGCTACCAGCGGCAGTCGTGATCCATCAGCACTTCGGCACTGCCCTGTTCCTCGCGGTCGAAGTTGACCGGCATGTTGACCAGGAAGAAGCCGGTGCTGCCATCGGCAAAACGCGCCCCGGTCAGCAGCAGTGACTGCGAGGCCATGTTGTCGGCCGCATAGGCGCTGCGGGCAGCGGCCAGCTTGAACGGATCGTGCTGTGCCAACGCATCGGCGGGCAGGCGCATGACCCAGTAGCGATGGCCTTCGAAATACCACGGCAGCCATTGCTGGAAAGGATCGCCCCGATGATCGTCGAGGCTGACCGCCACATCGCGGCGCATGCAATCGATGTGCAGATGCAGGTGCAATTGCGAACGGCCGGCCGCCGAATTGATTTCAATACCCAGCTGTTCATCGGAGAGCGGACGGCCCAGTGCCTGCACCACACGCCCGCGCTGCTCCCATGCATAAGCCCAGTAGTTGGGCGCATCCGGCGCCAGCAACTCCGGACTTTCGATGCCGGTCAGGCGACGCGTCGGCATCAAGAGGTATTGCGCGGGACCGACCAGATCCTTGAGCACCACGAAGCCGCGCGCCAGATCGACCATCACGCATGGCTGCGGCTGGCCGGTGGACTGCATGTTGGGCACGCATTGCTGGCTGGTGATTTCCCACAGCTTGTGGGGATCGGCGGCCTGGGCCGGACTGGCCGACAAGGCGCAGGCGGCCAGCAACAGCGAACACAGGAAAGCGCCGCGGGAAGAAAAAAGGGAAAGCAGTCGCATCGAAACCATTCGGGACAATGAGCTGCAAGGCGGCAGGCAGTCAGCGCCGCAGCGAGGCCGTGAGATTAACGGCCCGGTATTTCCGCAGCATGACAGCCATATGACGGGGGGAGTTTACTTGTCGCGCGTGGCCTGCACCAGGCACTTGGAGAGTTTGTCGAAATGCAGCCAGGCGGCCTGGCTCAGCTCGACCTGCTTGCGGCGCGGATCTTCGGTATCGGCCAGGACAATCCAGCCCTTTTCGCGCATCGACTTGATCCTTGCATGAAGCATGGCGGGCGAGCCGAATTCGCTCTGCGCCATCAGGTCGCGCACCGACAATCGCTGCTGCTCCTGGCCGGCGCGGGCGATGAAAGCCAGGATCCGATCTTCGAGCGGATCCAGGGTAGGTAGTGCAGGCAATCCCCGTAGTGCTTCGGCCAGTTGCAGAAAACGCAGGTAGATATCTGCCGGCCTCTTGTTTTTACCCATATGGCGCTGGTGTTGGTTGTCGTTATTCAAGCCTGGATATTGATTGCAGCGTACTTTTTTTGTTCCAGCATTGTTCCAGAATTGATAGCGAATCATACGCTGGCCCCAGCCAAACGCGCAATATCCAAGCCTGCAAGAACTGTAATTCGATGCAAAGGATAGTTTTACGTCCCGATTGGCGAGGCTGGCACGCCACATTGATGAAAATTGTTGAGGTGCGCCCGACCAGGGAAATAGGTAACATACGCGCCGTTCCGCATGTCCCTGCCCCCCAGCCGCCCCCGCCATGCACGCCTCACCCGCTTCGCGTTCCTCCCTGCGCATCCACCTGGCCGCCATCGCCGCCACGGCACTGTGCTATTTCCTGTTCTATACCATCAATGAATGGCTGTTCCGGCGCACCCAGTTCACCGAGGGCATCGCCTGGATCTACCTGCCAGCCGGAGTGCGGCTGATCTGTACGCTGCTCTTTGCCGAAGCCGGCTGCCTGGGCCTGCTGATCGGCTCGCTGGCCACCGCCGCCACCTACCAGCTATTCCCGGAAGATCTGGTAGCCGCCGCAGGTTACTGCCTGATCTCGGCCGGTGCACCCTACCTGGTGTATCGGCTCACGCTCTCGGGCATGGACCTGGGCCGCAACCTCGGCAATCTCACCACCACGCGGCTGATGGCCTGCATCCTGCTCTATGCGCTTTCCAATCCCCTGTTCCAGTTGATCTGGTACGTCATGCGCGGGGTCTACCCGGATTTCTGGAGCGGCCTGATCGTCATGTCCATCGGCGACCTGCTGGGCTCGTTGATGGTGGTCTATCTGTGCAAGCTGTTGCTCGCATTACTGCCCCGGCTGCCATTGCCGCGCGAGCGTTCTTAACCACAGTCTGCATGGTGTAATACGCACGACATATTTCCTCGCTACGCTGCGCATCGCTATAAAAACTATAGCGCTACAGATCGTATAACGAAGCTTCGAGGAGTGTGGTATGCGCAGTTGGGACGAACCCAAGAAACGGAAGGCCCGCGTCGAGATCATTCCGATGATCGACGTGATGATGTTCCTGCTGGTGTTTTTCGTGTTGATCAGCCTGAACGTGATCCCGGCACTGGGCCTGAAGACCCAGCTGCCCAGTTCGTCCACGGCCCAGGATCTCAAACCCCAGACCAAGGCCATCATCACCATCGCCAAGGATGACGTGATCCAGGTCGACGGCGAGAACACCAATCTGGATGGCCTCACCGCACGCCTGGACAAGCTGCGCAAGGAAGGCGAGAAACTCAATCTCATCATCAACAGCGACCGCGGCGTGGAAGTGCAACGCCTGGTTGATGTCATGGATACGCTCAAGAAGGGCGGCTTCGATTCCATCTCGATCGCTACCCGCAAGCAGTGATGATGAACGTCCCTCTCTTTTTCCGCTTCCGCGAGCAGTTGGCCACGCTGCCTTCACTGGTGGTGCTGGCGGTGCTGATCCTGGCCGGCGTGCAGAAGGCCACCGAATTGAAGCGCAAGGAAGATCCGCAACCGGTGCAGATCGCGCTGATGGAATTGCCGCCTCCACCGCCGCCGCAACCCAAGCCGCAGATCGAGCCGCCACCCAAGCCGGTGGAGCCGCCCAAGAAGCAGGAAGCGCCCAAGCCCATCGCCAAACCCACCCCGGTCAAGCAAGCCCCGGCTCCGGTGGAACCGACCACGCCGTCGACCGAAGCCCCCATCCTGCCAGCAGCCAAGCCGCAGGCCAGCGCCCCGGTCACACCACCGGTCCAGGCCGCGCCCACCGCGCCACCGGCGCCGCCGCCAGTGAACACGGCTCATGTCGAGCAGACCTATGTGGGCCAGTTACGCGCGCACCTCAACAGCATCAAACGCTACCCCACCGGCCGCGAAGCCAGCACGCTGCGACCGCAAGGCAAGGTACGCGTGTGGTTCGTGTTGAAGCGCGATGGCAGCGTGGTCGACAGCGGCATCGACAGTTCATCGAACTCCATGCTGCTCGATGATGCCGCCCGCAAGACCATCAACCGCGCCAACTTCGCACCCTTCCCGGAAGACGCCTACAAGGGCGAGGCCACGCACCGCTTTACGGCCGATCTGGAATTCATTCCGGTCTGACGCCAACGCTAACGATTTCAACACGCAGTCCTTCAACTCTCAGGGGAACACGACATGCAATGCAAACTCACCCGGCTATCCTTGCTGATATCCGGGCTCTTCATGGCCGGCGCGCCGGCCTTCGCTCAGACCACCACCGATGTCGGCACCGTGACCGTACAAGGCGGCGGCAGCGCCAGCGCTGGCACGGCGGCTGCCACCGGCCTGATCCAGGCCGAGGATTCGCCCAAGGCGCGCAGCTCGGTGAACCGTGACTACATCGAAAAACAGTCGCCCACCGGCACGCCCTACCAGATGATCAACCTGCTGCCGGGCGTGAACACCTACGACAACGACGGCACGGGCCTGTTCGGCGGCAACATCCGCGTGCGCGGCTTCAACAGCGACCAGTTGGGCTTCACCATCAACGGCGCACCGGTCAACGACTCCGGCAACTTCGCGGTCTATCCGCAGGAGTACACCGAGCCGGACAACCTGTGCAACGTCTTCGTCACCCAGGGCTCGACCGATACCGAAGCTCCGCACGTGGGCGCTAGCGGCGGCAACATCGGCATGACCTTCTGCTCGCCGGAAGACAAGCAGCGCATCCGCGTGACCAACGCCTTCGGCTCCAACAGCCTGTGGAAGCGCTATGTGCGCTTCGATTCCGGCAAGCTGTTCGATGACAAGTTCAAGTTCTTCATCTCGTATTCCAAGAGCACCGCCGACAAGTTCAAGGGCCCGGGCGGCGCCATCAAGGATCACGTCGACTTCGGCAGCAACTTCGATCTCGGCCAGGGCAGCTTCATCAATGCCAACGTGCTCTACAACCGCCAGCTCAACAACAACTACCGTTCGCTGACCAAGGCCCAGATCGCCCAGTTGGGCCGCAATGCCGACTTCGGCAGCGCCGTGCCGCAGCATCAGCCGCCGGTGGCCGGCGTGGCCCAGAACGACACCACCTATGGCCCCAACGTTGCGAACAACATCGCCAACAACGCCTACTACGCCTATAACCTGAACCCCTTCGAAAACTGGCTGGGCACCATCAATGCCCACTTCCAGTTGAGCCCGACCTCCAGCCTCGATGTCGATCCCTACTTCTGGTATGGCTTCGGCACCGGCGGCAACCAGCTGCAGACCGTGCGTGAGGGCGGCGTGGCCGGTGCCAGCCAACTGGGCGGCGGTGCAGCCGACGTCAATGGCGATGGCGACCGCCTGGACACCGTCTACGCCTACGAAGGCAGCCGTACCCGCACCTACCGTCCGGGCGTGACCTTCAAGTTCAACCAGCAACTGGACAACCACCGCATCCTGGCCGGCTACTGGGTCGAGCGCGCGCGTCACCAGCAGACCGGTCCGTTCAGCCGCGTGGACAACAACGGCAACATCGCCAACCTGTGGCAGGACAACTCCGACCTGTGGCTGCGTAATGCCGACGGTTCCATCCTGCAATACCGCGACACCATGACCGTCAGCACGGCCCAGTCGATCTTCCTGCAAGACAGCATCAGCATGATGAACGACAAGCTCAACGTGCAAGTGGGTGGTCGCTATTCCTCGATTGACCGCGACTTCACCAACTACCCGAGCACCGGCTCGACCAGCGGTACCAACAGCTATTCCAGCGCTGCCTTCTACAAGGTCAAGAAGAACTACGCCGACTTCCTGCCCAGCGTCGGTGTGCGCTTCCAGCTGGACGAAAAGCAGTCGGTGTTCTTCAATGCCGCCAAGAACTTCAAGGCACCGGGCAACTTCTCCTACTTCGGCCTGCTCTCGGGCGGTACCATCGTCAATGGCCAACTGGTCGGCGCCACCCAGCGCGATGTGCCGGTGGACAAGGAAACCTCCTGGAACTATGACCTCGGCTATCGCTACAACACCGACAAGTGGATGGCGTCGGGCTCGCTGTTCTACATCGACTACCACAACCGTATCGCCAGCGCCTACAACCCGGACACCAACAACAAGACCGACTACAACGTAGGCGACGCCACCTCGCACGGGATGGAACTGGAAACCGGTTATGCCTTCACCCGCAACTTGTCCATGTATGGCTCGCTGTCCTACATCAAGTCCAAGATGAAGCAAGACCTGCGCAACGGTTCCTCGCAATTCCTGCCGACCTCGGGCAAGGAATTCCCGGATACGCCGAACTGGCTGTCGGGCCTGTCGCTGCAGTATCAACAGGATGGCTGGTACGTGTTCGGCCAGGGCAAGTACACCGGTCGCCGCTACACCACGCTGGTCAACGACGATGCACTGGGTGGCTACACCGTCTTCAACGCCGGCGCCGGCATGACCTTCGCATCGAGCTCCTGGTTGAAGAAGCCGACCGTGCGTCTGAACGTCTACAACCTGTTCGACAAGCAGTACCTCAACCTCAACGGCGGCAGTGGCAGCCAGTTCACCACCAACGCCGTGGCGGTCAATGGCGTGGCTGGCTCTGCCCCTTCGCTCTACATCAGTGCCCCGCGCACCTTCACCGTTACCCTGACCGCGGATTTCTGATCGCGGCCTGAACCGGGGCGGCCTGCAGCCAAGGCCGCCCCACCACTGCAAGAGAGGCAAGCATGAACATGAACTTACTCCACGAACTGGCCTTCTACCTGATGTATGCCTGCGCTGCGCTGGCCATCTTCGTCATCGTCGAACGCGGCCTGTTCTTCGGCTACACCATGCGCCAGGCCAGCGGCCTGGAGCGCGCCATGACCCACGCCGTGCAACACCTCAAGGAACTGCCGGCCGAATTGACCACCCGTCCCAGCCTGCCGCTGGCCCTGGTGTCGGACATCCTGGCCGAAAAGCATCACCTGCACACCGAGAAAGACCTGGAAGACTTCAGCGAATCGGTCTACATCGCCAAGCGCGGCGAAGTGCAACAGCGCCTCTGGATCCTCGATACCATCGTCACCGCCGCCCCGCTGCTGGGTCTGCTGGGCACCATCCTGGGCATCATCGACACCTTCAAGGCGCTGGCCGTGCAGGGCGTCTCTGATCCGGGTCAGGTGTCGCAGGGCATCGGTACCGCACTCTATGCCACCGCACTGGGCATCGGCATTGCCGTGGTCGGCATGTTCTTCTTCAACCTGTTCCAGGAACGCATCGAACGCATCAATGACCACCTGAAGGTATTGATGCTGCGCGCCTGCGTCGGTCGCCAGAACCAGCAACCCGGCCAGCCGCAACCGACCTCCCAATCGAACAACAAACTGCACGTCGCCTGATCTGACATCGCCATGATGAATCCCCCGCGCCGCATTCTGGTTCGCCTGGCCGCCTCCCTGGGCCTGGCGCTCTGCCTGCAAGTCAACGCCCATGCCCAATTCGCCATTCCGGGATTCGAGCTGGTCCACACGGTCCCGCGTGAAACCACGCTGGCCACCCCCGACCTGCGCGATGCGGCGCTGGTGTGGAAGGAAATGTTCGACAGCGCCCGGCACGAGATCGTGTTCGGCCAGTTCTACGTGGCCGGCCAGGATGGCGAGGCGCTGGACGACATCATGGCGCATCTGGCGGCAGCCGGACGGCGCGGCGTGAAGATCCGCTTCCTGATGGAAAAGAAGGGTGAATTCGCCTCGGTACCGGCCACCATCGAGAAGCTCAAGCGCATCCCCAACCTGGAATTCCGCCAGCTCGACTATTCCCGCATGACCGGCAACGGCATCATCCACGCCAAGTATTTCGTGGTCGATGGCAAGACCGCCTACGTGGGCAGCCAGAACTTCGACTGGCGTTCGTTTTCGCACATCCACGAGACCGGCCTGAAGATCACCGACGCCACCGTGGCAGCGCAGGTGCAGGCCATCTTCGAGATCGACTGGGCGGCGCAGGCCGCCATTGCCGCCGGCCAGCCACCGACCGTGCTCAACCACAGCGTGGTGCCGGCCGATGTAGCGCGCGGCAACTACCTGGTGGCCAGTCCCAATGCCTACAACCCGCCGGGCGTGGGCGACTCGCAAAGCGAACTGGTGCGCCTGATCGGCCAGGCCCAGCACGAAGTGCGGGTGCAATTGCTGGACTATGCGCCACTGTCCTACGGTCCCAACCATACCCGTCCCTACTACGCCGTGATCGATGATGCCCTGCGCGCGGCGGCCGCACGCGGTGTCAAGATCAAGCTGATGGTGTCGAACTGGAACACCGAGGCGCCCGCCATCCGCTACCTGCAAAGCCTGGCCGTGCTGCCCAACGTGGAAATCCGCATCGTCACCCTGCCGCAGGCTTCCACCGGCTTCATTCCCTTTGCCCGGGTGATCCACACCAAGGCCATGAGCATCGATGGCCAGGTCGCCTGGATCGGCACCAGCAACTGGTCCGGTGGCTACCTGGACAACTCACGCAATCTGGAAGTGGTGTTGCACGACGCCACCATGGCCCAGCGCGTGGCGGCCCTGCATGAACAGACCTGGAGTTCTTCCTACGCCCAGCCGATCGACGTGCTCAAGGTCTATCCCAAGCCGGCCAAGGGCAAGCCCGCTGAATGACGAGGCAATCCTGGGGCGGTCGATTGATCGCCCCAGATGCGCTCGTCACAGCGCGCTGTGGATAAGATAAGCTCCGGCAGCCCCAGTCCTGGCGCACAATGAATCCGTTCGGTGTACCCTGGTCTTAGCATCATCATTGCCTGGACCTGCCTCATGAGTCGCCACACTCCCATCACGCCTGCCCCCCTCTTACCCGAAGCTGCACGCTTCCATCCGCTCCCCGCCTCCTTCTTCGACCAGGACAGCCCCGCGCTGGCCCGCGCCTTGATCGGCAAGGTGCTGCGGCGGCGCTGGCAAGGCCAGTGGCTCTCGGCCCGCATCATCGAGACCGAAGCCTACCGGCTCGACGACAAGGGCAGCCACGCCTCGCTAGGCTATACCCACAAACGACGTGCGCTGTTCATGGAGGGCGGCACCATCTACATGTACTACGCACGCGGCGCCGACTCGTTCAACATCAGTGCACGCGGGCCGGGCAACGCGGTGCTGCTCAAGTCGGGCTATCCATGGATCGATGCGCTGGCGGGACCGCAGGCGCTGGCCCTGATGCAGCAAGAAAATCCGGGGGCCGGAGGTGTGCCCAGGCCCCCCGAACGACTGTGTGCGGGACAGACTCTGCTGTGCCGCGCATTGGCGCTGAAGGTACCAGACTGGGATGCCCAGCCCTTCGATCCCGCGCAACTGTTCGTGGACGATGTGGGGCAGGATCCACCGTGGCTGATCCAGACCACGCGACTGGGCATCCCATCCGGGCGCGACGAACACCTGCCCTATCGCTTCGTCGACCCGGCCTATGCGCGCTATTGCACCCGCAATCCGCTGCGCCGCGGTCAGAGCGTGCCGCAGCATTATTGCTGGGTCGATCGTGACGGTCGCGTGGTGGCAGGTCCGGTTTGAGGGAGTTCCAGCAAGTATACATAACGTCTAATTTTAGATAATATGTATTGCATGACCTCCCGCTCCCGCAAAAAGAAGCCCACCCGGCCCGACCACGCCCTGCTGCTCTCGCAATTGCAGCAGGTGGCCCAAGGTTTGGGCGAGACCTTCGCGCCCTTCTGCGAAGTGGTGCTGCACGACCTGCGCGATGCCGATCACTCCATCGTCGCCCTGCATAACAACCTGTCCGGCCGCGAAGTGGGCGACGCCACCACCGAGCTGGGGCTGGCGCGCATTGCCGATGACAGCTATCCGCAAGTGCTCACCAATTACGCCAACACCCTGCCCGATGGACGCCAGGCCAAGAGCACCTCGATCGGCATCAAGGATGCCGATGGCAAGTACGTGGCAGCGCTGTGCATGAACATCGACCTGACTTTGTTCGGCGCCCTGCAAGGCATGTTGCGTCAGTTCGGCAGTATCGATGGTGCGCAGCGTGTGGCCGAGACGCTGGAGCCAGCCGGCGCCGATGCGCTGCGCAGTCGCATCGATGACTTTGCCGCACGCCTGTCGACCACGCCTCGCAGCCTCAAGGCCGAGGACCGGCGCCAGCTCATGCGCCAATTGCGCCAGACCGGCTGCATGGACGTGCGGCGTGCAGCCGAGATCGTGGCGGCGCACCTGGGTGTGTCGCGCGCAACCGTCTACAACGATGAGAAGGATTGAAGCTTGCTTCACCATGCCTATCTTTTCATCCGCCTCTAACCACCTCTCTTGAAGGAAGCTTCATGATTCCCCTCTCCAGTGCCAACTCAGCCCCCAGCTTCACCGATGTCCTCCTAGCCGCACAACGCATCAAGCCCTGGGCGCACCAGACCCCGGTGCTGCGTTCGCGCACGGCCGATGCCGAAGTGGGTGCGCAACTGTTCTTCAAATGCGAGAACTTCCAACGCATGGGCGCCTTCAAGTTCCGTGGCGCCATGAATGCGCTGTCGCAATTCGATGCCGAGCAACGTCGGCATGGCGTGATCACCTTTTCCTCCGGCAACCACGCCCAGGGCACTGCGCTGGCGGCGCAACTGCTGGGCATTCCCGCCGTGATCGTCATGCCCGAGGATGCGCCCGCCGCCAAGGTGGCGGCCACCCGTGGCTATGGCGCCGAAGTGGTGACGTATGACCGCTACACCGAAGACCGCGAAGCCATCGGTGCGCGTCTGGCAGCCGAGCGCAAGATGACGCTGATCCCGCCCTACGACCATCCGCACGTGATCGCCGGCCAGGGCACCGCCACCCTCGAACTGTTGCAGCAAACCGGTCCGCTGGATGCCCTCTTCGTCTGCCTGGGTGGCGGTGGCCTGCTCTCGGGCGCGGCCCTGGCGGCACGTGCGCTGGCGCCGGAGTGCAAGATCTATGGGGTGGAACCGGAAGCCGGCAACGATGGCCAGCAATCGCTGCGCGCCGGTCACATCGTGCATATCGACACCCCCAAGACCATCGCCGATGGCGCGCAGACCCAGCATCTGGGCAAGTACACCTTCGAGGTGATCCGCCAACTGGTCGATGACATTCATACGGTCAGCGATGCCGAACTGGTGAGCGGCCTGCGCTTCTTTGCCGAGCGCATGAAGATGGTGGTCGAGCCGACCGGCTGCCTGGGCTTTGCCGCCGCCTGCAAGATCAAGGAGCAACTGCAGGGAAAGCGGGTGGGCGTGATCATCAGCGGCGGCAATATCGACCTGGGCAAGCTGGCCGCATATCTGGCAGATTAGGGCCTGTTCCATTGCCCTGATAGTCATTTACCCCAATATCAGACCTGAGCGTTTTGGCTTACAGTGACGTGCTTGCACGCCTGTGCCCACGCTTCTGCACCCACTCACAAGGACTGGAATCACCATGCCCCATCTCGTTCTGGAATACACCGACAATCTCGCCATCGACGTGCAGCCCACGCTGCTCAAGCTGACCCAGGCGCTGGTGGCCAGCGGCCACTTTGAAGAGAACGCCATCAAGGCGCGCGCCGTGCGCCTGGAGCATTACCTGGTCGGCACCGCTCCCGAGGCCAAGCGTGCCTTCATCGCCCTGCGCCTGGCCATCCTGACCGGCCGCACGCTGGAACAGAAGAAGCAGGTTTCCGATCTGCTGGGCGCAGCCATGCAGAAGGACCAGTCTTGGCCCCAGGATACCCAGGTGCAGATCACGGTGGAGGTGGTGGACATGCAGCGCGAGACTTATTTCAAGGCCAGCCTGCCATAACGCGCATCGATTGCGACTTCCGATTGCGCTACATATCAAGACCCAATGAAAAAGCCGCCCGGTGCAAACCGGACGGCTTTTTTCTTATGGATGTCTGTTGGTCGTGCGCGGCGCTGTTCAGGGCACCAGAGCCGGCTCGACCAAGAGCTCGCGGAACTGCACCACATTGCCTTCTGGATCGAAGCCATCGCAGGCGCGGAAATCCGGACCACTCCACTCGGCTTCGACCGACTTCATGCCACCGCCGAGTTGTTGCGCGCTCAGGCGCGCCTGCTTCAACGAGCGCACCGGCAGGAACAACTTCACCGGCACATTCTCGCGCAGCACGGGCGGTGTGCTGATCTCTACCTTGGTGGCCACGTCCTGGGCAATGGCATGGATCACCAACAGGAAATCCTCGGCCTCGATCACTACCTTCTCGGCATGGGCGTGCTTGGGAACCACCGCCAGCACCTGCGCATAGAAGGCGGCAAGGCGGGCTACATCTTTGGCGAACAGGACTGCGCCTGCTTTGGGCTGGGTCGACATCTCTGCTTTCAAAAACGTTGATCGGATCAAACAAGGAACGGCAGAGTTTATTTACGACTTCGTCGCTTGGCAAGCATTAATCGTCACCTTGCGGCGACGCCATTGTGTCGTCATTCGGCGACGCCTTTATGTCGCTGTTTTTGCCGATATTGCAGAGCAATATAAGAATCCGCTGACAAGCGAAAGTCGCGCTGTCCGATGCCAATTTCTTCCGCACGAAATTAAGATGGCGTATCGCCGTAGTGGGGCTAACAAAACGTCAATTGTCAGTATGTTCAGCGAAGCTGTTTGCATGTGATCGTATTGTCATCGTTTCAAGCAAGAGGACGTTTAAATTGTAAGTGGATGTTTTAAATGACTTTACTTCCGAACTTGATCTGCTAACTTGATGTCGCAGGGCAACAAGATGGGCGGTGAAAAAAACAAGAAAAATATTTCCGCCTTTTCATCATCAGCATCTGCCGCGCCGTTCTTCCCTCACTGCATGACCTCATGCGTTGACGGCGACCGATTACAACGAAATCCAACCTCACGAGTATTGCGCCATGAACATTCGAGATTTGCACGCTCAGTACACTCCCGAACGCTCTCGCTTCCAGCGTACCCAAGCACCGCAGCGCGGCCTGTCGGGTTCGCCTGCCGAGCGCATCGAACTCGCGCACACCGACAGTGATGCCGATGCCTGGCTGGAGCAGGCCTTGTCGGACTTCATCTCGCTGGCTTCCAGTGTCTGCACTACGCCCATGGGCATGTTCACCCAGTTGCACGCCGACATCGGCCTGCAGCATCCTTACCTTTCCATCAACAATGGCCGCGGTGATGCGCGCAACCAATGGTGGCGCTTTCCCGGCCAGACCGGTGTGCTGCGCAATGCGGTCGATTTCTCCCTGTGCGAAATGGCCGCCCGCACACCTGGGCAGGTGACCGAAGTCAACGACCTGCACAACGATGCGCGCTTTGCCAATAGCGCCCTGGCCCGCGGCAACCCGGCGGTGCGCTTCTATGCCGCGGTACCTCTGGTATCGGGCAATGGCGATGTGATGGGGACGCTGTGCGTGATGGACCGCGTCGCGCGGACCCTGACACCGGCCCAGCGTGACGCCTTCCAGAAACTCGGTCGTCAGCTCGAAGCCCAGATCGACAGTCATCGCGCCATGCAAAAGCTGGAACAGCAGACCATGACCGATGCGCTGACCGGTATCGGCAACCGCCGCAGCTTCGATTCGCGGCTGCGTGAAGAATGGACGCGCCATCTGCGCAATGCCCGCCCCCTGACCATGCTGATGGTAGACGTGGACTACTTCAAGCAATACAACGATACCTACGGTCACCCGGCCGGTGACGCCCTGCTGGTGCAACTGGCCCGCGTACTGCGTTCGCCGCTGCGGGCCAGCGATTTCCTGGCGCGTTATGGTGGTGACGAATTCTCGCTGATCCTGCCCGACACCGATGAGATCGGCGCACACCAAGTGTCCGAACGCATCAAGCAATCGGTAGCCCGCGTGAAGTGGCCGCATACCGAGATCGAGATCAGCTGGGCGC
>NZ_BADI01000142.1:0-1782 GCF_000333555.1 Herbaspirillum sp. B65
ACTTGGCCCTTCCTCATCGGTCAAGCGGGTGCGGATGGGTACGCTTTCGAAGTTCTTGGATTCTTCTTGCAGGCGGCGGAAGCGGCGGCGGTCGCGCGGCTGGATTTCTACGATGGTGCTCAACTCATCAATGAGGTCATCGATGTTGGTCTTGATCTTGGAGGGCGTGATTTCCAGCGTATAGGCCGAATAGTTGCGCGCCAGCACTACCCCATTGCGATCCATGATCAGGCCGCGGTTGGGCACGATGGGCACCACCGAGATGCGGTTTTCCTCGGCCTGGGCGGCGTAGGCGTCGTGGCGCACCACCTGCAGCCACAAAAAGCGCGCCAGCAGCAGGCTGAAGCACACCAGCACCACGACGCTGGCGGCCAACAAGCGCATCCGGAACAGCCTCAGCTCATGCGCGGTATGCCCACCGACTGCGCCTGGTAGGTCTGGGTCATCTGCTTGACCAGTTGCGCCACCACATCGCGGCTCCAGGGCCAGCGCCCCAGTTCGGCGATGCTCTTCTCATCGATGTCGATGATGACGATGCGCGGGTCCAGATCGGGCTGGGTCACCCGCATACGCAAGTCGTAGAAGAACAGGTCCAGCCGCTCCACCAGGCGATTGGGCAGCACATTCATCACCACCGCCTCGGCCATGCCGGCCAGTACCAGCGCCAGCAGCCAACGGGCCCAGTATTTGCCAAAGGCGGTACGCAAACGACGCAGCATGGATTTTCCCCAATTTCCCTTTTGTTTTTGATTGGCTGCGATCATGCCAGTAGTTGCGCGCGGCCACAATCGGCACCGGCTGCATGGATGTTGCCCAAAGGGAAGACAACGAGGATAAGGCGGCTTGATGAACCGATGGCCAAAATGGGTTCTAATGTTTTCCCGCCACCTTCTTATGGAGCCCGCATGAAGCAGATCCCCTTGATCACGCTGCGCAACGGTGCGCAAGTCCCGGCCCTCGGCCAGGGCACCTGGAACATGGGCGAATCCGGCGCCGCCGCGGCCACCGAAGTGCGCGCGCTGCAAGCCGGCATCGACCTCGGCATGACCTTGATCGATACCGCCGAGATGTACGCCGATGGCAATGCCGAGCGCATCGTCGGCCAGGCCATCAGCGGACGCCGCCAACAGGTCTACCTGGTCAGCAAGGTCTTGCCGCACAACGCCAGCCAGCGCGGCACCATCGCCGCCTGCGAAGCCAGCCTGAAGCGCCTGGGTACCGACCACATCGAGCTCTACCTGCTGCATTGGCGTGGCCCGCATCCACTGGCGGCCACCGTCGAGGGCATGGAAAAGCTGGTCGCACAGGGCAAGATCGGCGGCTGGGGCGTGAGCAACCTCGATAGCGACGACATCGACGAATTGCTGCAGGAACCGCAAGGCAGCCACTACCTGTGCAATCAGGTGCTCTACAACCTGTCGCGCCGGGGCATCGAATACGACCTGTTGCCGCAGGCGCTGGAACAGGGCGTGGCCATCATGGCTTACTCACCCATCGAGCAGGGACGCATCCTCAAGAACGCCGCCCTGGGTAGCGTGGCGCAACGCCACGGGATGACGCCCGCGCAGGTGGCGCTGGCCTGGGTCTTGCGCCAGCCCGGCGTGATCGCCATTCCCAAGGCGGCCGACGCAGCCCACGTCCAGGCCAACCGTGCCTGCCTCGATCTGCAACTGACGGCGGCCGACCTCAAGGAACTGGATGCGGCCTTCCCGCCGCCAAGGCGCAAGCAGCCGCTGGCGATGCTCTGAACTCTAGGGCCTGTTCACATTTAATCTGCGAGAT
>NZ_BADI01000141.1:0-4660 GCF_000333555.1 Herbaspirillum sp. B65
GAGCTTGGCATCGGCAGCGGTGAGCAAGGGGCGATAGGGGATCTTGTCGCGGATGGCTTCGAAGCGATTGCGATAGACCGGTCGCGCCTCGCCCGGCGCCGGGTTCAAGGCCGCATCCAGCAGGCTGCCCTGGTCATCTTCGTCGGCCAGTACGGCTTGGCCCAGCAGGTTCATGACCTCGCTCTTGAGGTCGGCATTGAGGTTGTTGTGGGCTTGGTGGACCACCCGCAGCAGGACGAAGCGGTCATTGTCGCCGCCGACATGGTCGGCGTGGCCGCTCAGGCTGAAGGTGGTGCCGGGGACGAAGCTGCGCACCGTGCCGGCGCCGGTGAAGATCTTGTTGCGCACTTCGATGGCTTGCATCTGGAGCTTGGCCTGGCGTTCGGCCTGGACGCGGTTTTCGTTGGCGTAGAGGCCGGGGGCGTCGCGGCTGACCAGGGCCAAGGCGGGGGCGCCGCTGTCGGCGGCGGTGGCGCTGGTGGCTTCCCGCACGGCGGCCTGGCGGTAGTCCCAGGTGAGAATTTCCACGGCATTGGTCTGCCAGCGACGCACGCTGCGCCAGCGGTCGATGCTGTCTTGCGCCATCACGGCGCTGGATTGGCTGAAGGCGACGCTGGCGCGCGCATTGTCCTTGAAGCTGCCGTTGTGATCGGCGATGACCATGGTGTGCGCGCCCAGGCTGGGGCTGTTGCTGTGGCCCTGGTGTTCGATGTAGTAGAACATGCCTTCTTCGGCCAGCAGGCGGCTGATGAAGGCCAGATCGCTTTCCTGGTATTGCGTGACCAGGCTGCGCCGGGCATAGACGCTGCTGTCCTGCAGGTCCAGGCGCCACTGCGGTTGCAGCTTGCCTTGGCCCTGGTAGTCGCGCAAGACGGCTTCGATGACTTCGGGCACGGTCATGTCCTGGTACACCGCGCTATCGCGACGATGGCGCAGGAAGGATAACCACGGTTCGATGGTCAGCAGATAACGGGCCATGCCGCCATTGGCGCCTTGCAGCGTGCTTTGGGTGATGTGGCCATGGAAGTGGCGGGCGGCACCATCGGTCTGCAATGCCAGCAGCACCGGTTGACCGATGAGCTTGCGCAGCGACAGGTGGGCGTCCAGGCTCAGGCAGGATAGTTGCAGGCGATAGCCGGCGATGGCCTCGTCGATGTCGCCGCCCTCCAGGAGCGGGCTGATGGTTTCGACGGCCTGGAGTTTTTCGGCCATCAGGCCGTCGAGACCGGCGTCGCTGTCTGGCGACGTGAACAGGCGCATGACACGCGAGGATTGGTGCCAGGCACCAAGAAGGGAGGCGGGAAGTGTGGGCATGATCACAGAAGGGTTGCATTGGCATTCCGGGGAATGCGACCTGGCCAGCTTCTTGATCTGCGTTGTGACTGGCCTATCCGGGCGAACTTAACAACTGGGCGATAGACCAGATGGCTAAGCCTGGGTTCCCTATCCAGTGATAATGACTATTTAGGTTGACTATCGATTAACGATCCAATACAGAGCGAGCGTTTCAGGCGGTTTGCCTGGCATCGGCACTGTAGAAAAAATCTTCATATGCCGTTTGGTCAGCCCTGCACGCTCGCGTCCTCGGCCGCGCCAGGAAAGGTCACCAGATGCGTTACGTCCAGGCGGATGCCTATCCATTCACCTATCGCGTGATCGTGATGGGAGGGGACCAGCGACAGCAGTTGCTGGCCATTCTCCAGGGCCAGCGTATAGAGGAATTGCGCACCCCGGAAGGACTTGCGCAGCACTCTAGCCTTGAAGGGGGAGGCGTCATCGTGCAGCACGTCGTCAGCGCGCAAGAGCACATCCACCTGGGTCGGGCTGGGGGAGGGGGCTTGCAGCGGGATCCCGCGCAGCAAACCGGCGGCGGTCTGCACTTCGATCTGCGGCGAGGCGCCCGTTGGCGCCGCTTGCAATTGCCCGCGCAGCAGGACGCCATGCCCGATGAAATCGGCCGCAAAGCGGGTGGCCGGGCGGTGGTAGAGGGCGTAGGGGCTATCCCATTGTTCCAGCCGTCCGTGGCGCATCACGCCCACCACGTCGGCCACGGCAAAGGCTTCCAGTTGATCGTGGGTGACCATCAGGGCGGTGGTGCCGGTGCGCTTGAGGATGTCGCGCACGTCATGCGCCAGGCGCTCGCGCAATTCCACGTCCAGGCTGGAAAACGGTTCGTCCAGCAACAGCAGGCGCGGTTGCGGGGCCAGTGCGCGTGCCAGCGCGATGCGTTGCTGCTGGCCACCGGAGAGCTGGTGCGGGAACTTGCGGGCGGCCTCGGGCAGGCCCACCAGGTCCAGCATCTGCGTCACGATCTGTGCGCGTTGCGCGCGCGCCATGCCGCGCAGGCCGAAGCCGATGTTGGCCGCCACGTCCAGATGCGGGAACAGCGCGAAATCCTGGAACACCATGCCGATGCGGCGCGCTTCGGCCGCCACCCGCACGCCATCGCCTTCGAGCAATTGGCCATCCAGCAGGATGCGTCCCGCTTGCGCCGGCTCCAGGCCGGCCACGGCGCGCAGCAGGCTGGTCTTGCCGCTGCCGGAAGGGCCGATCAGCGCGCCCAGTTCGCCCGGCTGCAGGCGCAGCGAGACGGCATCGACGGCGGCAGTGGCGGTGCGGGGATAGCGGATGCTGAGGTGCTCGACTTCCAGAAACATGGGCAGGCTCAATGAAATGGTTACAATTCGCGTTTGTCTCGGTGGCTGCAGTGTAGCGCATGGGCCGGGGGACTTCCTTTTTTCTGGCCTCTTCCTGTCTTCCTGCTATGCACATCATCGCTTTGCTCGCTGTCCTGATCGCCTTGCCCCTGTTGGGCATCCTCGCTGCCTGGCTGGGGCTGGATGCCGCCGGGGTCGAGAGTCTGCGCCAGCAGGCCCAGACCGTGCTGCCCGGTTACCTGGCCACTTCCGGCTGGCTGGCGCTGCTGGTGCCGCTGGGGGTGGTGCTGGTGGGTGGGGCGACGGCGGTGACGGTGAGCCTGTTCGAGTTCCGCGGACGGCGCTGGCTGTCGTGGGCCTTGCTGCTGCCGATGGCCATGCCGGCCTATGTCTCGGCGTATGCCTATACCGATTTCCTGCAATACGCCGGCCTGGTGCAGAGCACGCTGCGCGGCTGGTTCCCGGGTTGGCGCATGGATGTGCGCGGCTTGCCGGGGGCGATCTGCATGTTCGTCTTCACGCTCTATCCCTATGCCTACCTGCTGGCGCGCAATGCCCTCTGCGAGCGCGGTACGCATCTGATGGAAGCGGCGCGCATGTTGGGTACGCCCCTGTCCGCACGCATCGTGCGCGTGGCCTTGCCGCTGGCGCGTCCGGCCCTGGCCGCAGGCGCTGCGCTGGCCTTGATGGAGACGCTGGCCGACTATGGCGTGTCGGCCTATTTCGGGCTGACCACGTTTACGACCGGCATCTACAAGGCCTGGGTGGTACTCGATGACCGTCTCGCTGCGGCCCAATATGCCTCCTTGCTGCTGCTGTTCGTGGCGCTGCTGTTGTGGCTGGAGCGGCGCGAACAGGGCCGGATGCGCTTTGCGGCCTCGCGTGGCGGGCGCGGCAGCGATGGCGCCGAGGCGCGCTTGCCGCGTCTGTCGCGCGGGCCGACGCTGCTAGCCTGGCTGGTGTGCGCGCTGCCGGTGGTGCTGGGTTTCCTGCTGCCGGTGGCGATCCTGCTGCATCTCTGGTGGGGCGAGTTGGGGCGTGCCCAAGCTGGCCTGGACATCGCCGCGCCGGCCTTCGACCTGGGCCGCTATGCGGGCTGGGTGTGGAACAGTTTCCGCTTCGGCGGCCTGGCGGCATTCATAGCGATTGGGCTGGCGCTGGCCCTGTGCTTTGCGTTGCGCGCGGGTGGCCTGCCCCGCTTGCAGGGGGCGCTGCTGCGCCTGACGGCACGCCTGGCCGGCATGGGGTATGCCATTCCCGGGTCGGTCATTGCCGTGGGCATCCTGCTGCCGGTGGCCTGGCTGCAGGCGCTGTGGCCGGCAGCGGGCCTGGGGGTGCTCTTGACGGCCACCTCGCTGGGCGTGATCTATGCGTATCTGGTACGCTTCACGGCGGTTGCGGTGCAGTCGGTGGAGTCCGGCTATACGCGCATTCCGGCCAGCCTCGATGAAGCGGCGCGCACCCTGGGCAGTGCGCGCGTGGTGATTGCCTGGCGCTTGCACATGCCGCTGTTGTGGCGTTCGCTGGCGGTGGCGGCGCTGATGGTGTTCGTCGATGTGGTCAAGGAATTGCCGGCCACCTTGCTGTTGCGTCCCTTCGATACCGACACCCTGGCCGTGATCGCCCACAACCTGGCGCGCGATGAGCGCCTGGGCGAGGCGGCGCTGCCGGCCTTGTCCATCGTGCTGGTGGGGCTGGCGCCGGTGCTGCTGGTGATGCGAGCGCTGGATGGCCGGCGCAATGCGGACTTGCAAAGCGGTCTTCCGCCCGCATGATGTCAGCACGCAAAGACCAACAAAGGGCGTAGCCAGGGGGCTGCGGCCACTCTCTGGAGAAACCATGAGCCAATACGATTACGACCTCTTCACCATCGGCGGCGGCTCCGGTGGCGTGCGCGCGGCGCGCTTCGCCGGTCAGGCCGGCGCCCGCGTGGGGCTGGCCGAGAAGGGCGAGCTGGGCGGCACCTGCGTCAATGTCGGTTGCATCCCCAAGAAGCTCATGTC
>NZ_BADI01000140.1:0-1400 GCF_000333555.1 Herbaspirillum sp. B65
CGGCCTGCAAATGGCACGGGGCGGCCTGTTGATCGAGGCCGCGCTGGAAGGCATAGGCGCCGTATCGCTGCGCTTTGCCGGCTAGCCCCTAGCTCCTAGCTCATCAACTGCGCAATCAAACGTCCCACCTCGGCGTGCAGGGCATCGCGCCGTGCATCGTCGGCGGCATTTTCAGTGAGATAGACCGCAAACAGCAGCGGCTTGCCCTGCGGCGTCCACACCACTCCCACATCATTGGCTGTGCCCAGGCGCCCGGTGCCGGTCTTGTCGCCGACCTTCCAGCCAGCCGGCAGGCCGGCACGCACCCGCTTGTCGCCGGTCTGGTTGGCCAGCAGCCATTGGGTGAGCTGCGCTCGTGAGGCCGGTGTGAGCGCATCGCCCAGCACCAGGCGCTGCAGGTCAGCGGTCATGGCAGCCGGAGTGGTGGTGTCGCGTGGATCGCCGGGCACCGCTTGGTTCAGGGCCGGCTCGTTGCGATCCAGCCGGGTCAAGGCGTCGCCCAGCGTGCGCACGAAGGCCGTCATGCCGGCGGGACCGCCCATGCTGGCCAGCATCAGGTTGGCGGCGGTATTGTCGGACAGCGTCACAGCCGCTTCGCACAGTTGCGCCAGGGATAGGCCAGTGCCACCCACATGCTTGCCGGTGGTGGGCGAGTAGGGGATCAGGTCGCGCTGGTGATAGACGATGCGGCGCGTCAACTGTTCCCGTCCTTCATCCACCCGGCGCAGCACGGCCGCCGCCGCCAGCCACTTGAAGGTGCTGCACATGGGGAAGCGCTCATCGGCGCGATATCCCCATTGGCGAGCGCCGGCCGTATCCACCAGCGAGACGCCCAGGCGTCCCCCGACGTCGGCTTCCAGCCGCGCCAGGCGCGCGCTGATGGCTGCCGTATCCACGCTCTGGCTGGGCTGCTGCGGGCCAGCAGCCCAACTGCGATGGATCAATCCGCTGGCGGTCAGTGCCGCCAGGGTCAGGAAATGTCGGCGTTTGAACATGGGTTCTCCTTGGTGACGATAACGCTAGGGCAGCATCATAGACGGTGGCGTGGGCCTTGGTCACGATGCGATCTTCTGTTGCGATGGTGCATGGAGAGACCGTGCAAGTGAACGTTTGTTCGCAATACTGCTGACCTGTCCTTTGGGGAGGGTGAGGGAAGCTTGTTGATGCGTTCGATATCCGCGCGTTTTTCACGCGCCACGTCGGATATCCGCTCCCATGGCGACTTTGCGGGATGTGCTGTGTGGCGCTTCAGGGCCCCTGTAGGTACTCCTGAACTGATGATTACGCGCAACAGTGATGTAGATGTCAGACAATTTCTGATAGACGTCGGCTCTGCATCGACATAGAATAAATGATATAAACAATTTATACGGTTAGTGCCGGGCCGTATCTGACAGACC
>NZ_BADI01000139.1:0-3987 GCF_000333555.1 Herbaspirillum sp. B65
CAGGTTTCTTCCCAGCGCGGCGATCTCGGCTTCATTGCCGTTGCCTTCGGTCTTGAGTGTTCGTA
The DNA here is from genome assembly GCF_000333555.1 of Herbaspirillum sp. B65. Lineage (NCBI taxonomy): Bacteria > Pseudomonadati > Pseudomonadota > Betaproteobacteria > Burkholderiales > Oxalobacteraceae > Herbaspirillum > Herbaspirillum sp. B65. The sequence goes on from NZ_BADI01000139.1 coordinate 66, forward strand.
GAGCTGGTCCTGGTAATTGCCCCAGCCGTAGAGGGACTTCTGCTGTTGCTTGGCGCAGCCGCTCAAGGCCAGCGCCAGGCCGAGCGCGAACCCGGCGGCGAGCTTCTTGTTCATCATGGTCGGTCTCTTGTATCGGTGTTTGGGGATCAGGGCTTCCATGCGCCGGAATCGATGCCGGTGACCAGGTTCTGGACTGCTTCGCGGATGGCCAGGTCGAGCACCTTGCCATTGAGCGTGGAGTCATAGCTGGCGGTGCCGCCGAAGCCGACGATCTCGCGGTTGTCCAGGCTGTATTCCCCTGCGCCCTGGGCCGAGTAGACCACCTGCGAGGTGTTCACGTCCACGATGTTCAGGTTGACCTTGGCGTAGGCCACCTGCGACTTGCCGCGACCGAGGATGCCGAAGAGCTGGCGATCGCCGGTTTCCTTGCGACCGAATTCGGTGACGTCACCGGTGACCACGTAGTTGGCGCCCTTGAGCGCCTGGGTCTGCTTGTTCAGCTTGGCTTCCTGGGCCAGTTCGCCCATGTTGTCGCGGTCCATCACGGAGAAGCGGTTGCTCTGCTGCAGATGGGTGATCAGGATGGTCTTGGCCTGGCCGCCCAGACGGTCCACGCCATCATTGAAGATGCCGCGCAGATAGCTGGAGCGGTTATCGAACTTGCCGACTGCGATCGGGCTGCGAGGCCCCTGATACGCCTGCTGGGCGCTGGCCACCTGGGCCACCGGCAGACTGCGTGAATTCTCCGTGGCGCAACCCCCGAGCGCCGTTACCATGGCTACCGCAGCCACGGTCGTGACATACCTGCTGAACATAAATTTCCCCGAATCGTTGATGTTGATAAGGGCAGCGGGAGCTACCCTTCAATGCACTCGAAAGCACCGTGCGTTGCGCTCGGGCCAGTTTCGAGGCGGCAATTTTATCAGGGGATAAGATGAAAAGTCTCTAGAAAAACTTGTGGTTCTTGATGAAATTTAACAGGTAGGCGTAATTCGTTATTACGTTTGCAATGACTTGCCGGAACGGTCAGGTCGATTCCGGGCGATAATCCTGCGCTGACGTGATTGATCGACGTCGTCTTTATCCAGAATCCCAAGGCCCCCGACCATGCGCGACATCATCAATGGTTTCCTGCGCTTCCAGCAGGATGTCTTCCCCTCCCGTAAGGAGCTGTTCAAGAGCCTGGCCAACGGCCAGACGCCCACGGCCCTGTTCATCTCCTGTTCGGACAGCCGCATGGTGCCCGAACTGGTGACCCAACGCGAACCGGGCGACCTGTTCGTCATCCGCAACGCCGGCAACATCGTGCCTTCCTTCGGTCCCGAGCCGGGCGGGGTGAGTGCCTCGGTGGAGTATGCGGTGGCCCAGTTGAAGGTGTCGGACATCGTCATCTGCGGCCACTCCGACTGCGGCGCCATGACCGCCGTGGCGACCTGCGCCTGCCTGGACCACATGCCGGCCGTGCGCAACTGGCTGCACCACACCGATGCGGCGCGCATGATCAATGAATCGCGCCACCACGAGACCGAGAAGGACCGCATCGATGGCATGGTGCGCGAAAACGTGATCGCCCAGTTGAACAACATCCGTACCCATCCGTCGGTGGCGGTGGCGCTGGCGCAGGGCCGACTGGCCCTGCATGGCTGGGTCTATGACATCGAGTCCGGCTCCATCCTGGCGCATGACACCGCCACCAATACCTTCGTGCCGCTGGCCTTGCACCCGGCTGCCCACACCGAGGACTGAACCAGCCCTAGACGTTGAGCATCTTCATGCTGGCCTCGGTATAGCGCGCGCCGGCTGCCACACCGCGCGGGAAGATCGCCTCCAGCGCCAGCAGGTCTTCGGAAGAAAGCTTCACATCGAAAGCGCCGGCATTTTCTTCAGGTAGCGCCGTCGCTTGGTCCCCGGGATCGGCACGATATGCGGGTCCTGGGCCATCACCCAGGCCAATGCCAGTTGGCTGGGCGTGCAGCCGTGGTGCTCTGCCATTTCCTTCACTTTGTCCACCAACTGCAGGTTGCGAGCGAAGTTTTCGCCCTGGAAGCGCGGATTGGTGCGGCGGAAATCATCCTCGGCCAGATCCTCGAAGCGCTGGATGGCGCCGGTCAGGAAGCCCCGTCCCAAGGGGCTGTAGGCCACGAAGCCAATGCCCAGGGCGCGGCAGGTGGCCAGTACCTCGGTTTCCGAATCACGGGTCCACAAGGAATATTCACTCTGCAAGGCGGTCACCGGATGCACTCGGTGCGCCCGCTCCAGCGTGGCCGCCGAGGCTTCGGACAGGCCGATGTAGCGGATCTTACCGGCGCGCACCAGGTCGGCCAGCACACCCATGGTGGCTTCGATGGGGGTGGCCGGGTCAATGCGGTGCTGGTAGTAGAGGTCGATGGTGTCTACGCCCAGGCGCCGCAGGCTGCCTTCGACCGCCTGGCGGATGTAGGCCGGGCTGCCATCCACGCCGCGCGCCTGCGGATCGGCCGGGTCGCGCCGGATGCCGAACTTGGTGGCGATGAAGAACTTGTCGCGGCGGCCTTTGATGGCGCGGCCCAGCAGTTCTTCGTTGGTGTAGGGGCCGTACATGTCGGCTGTGTCCAGCAGGTTGATGCCCAGCTCCAGGGCGCGGTCGATGGTGGCCAGCGATTCGGCATCGTCGCGCCGGGCGTAGAAATCGCTCATGCCCATGCAGCCCAGGCCGATGGCCGAGACCAGCGGGCCGTTGCTGCCCAGGCGGCGGCTGCCGACGGGGGAATCCGGTTGCAGGTGGGAGGTGATGGGGGCGCTCATGGTGCAATCCTTTCTTCGCTAGGGGAGGGTGGTGCCGCGTGGCTGCCGGCACCTGCTTGTGCGGCCTGGGCTTGCTGCTCCAGCTCTTGGTAGAGGACGAGCTTGTGTTGCAGCACCGCCAGGTTGTCCTGCAGTTCGGCCAGGGTCTGTTGCACGTTGAGCGTATGCATTTGCAGCATGGCCTTGCGCTCTCTGACGCTTTGCACCGTATTGCCTTGGCGACGCAGCTCGGCATAGCGCAGCATGGCGCGCACCGGCAGGCCGGTGGCCTTGAGCTTCTTGAGGAAGGCGATCCAGTTCAGGTCTTCCTGGGTGTAGCGGCGGTGGTGGTTGTCGCGTCGTTCCACCGGATCGAGCAGGCCGATGCGTTCGTAGTAACGCAGGGTGTGCACCGACAGGCCGGTGGCCTGGGCCGCTTGGGCAATGGTCAGGGAAGTCGTCATGGCAGCCAGTCTAGAAGTTGGAGTGCGCTCTAAGTCAAGCACCGTTGCTGCATTATCGGCGTGTCGCTGCGAACCTGCTGGCGGCCGCCAGTTCATTGTCTTGCCCAGCAGTGGGCGGCATTCTCGCCAGCCAGTACAATGCGCGCTGCATTGACTATCTGCTTTGGAGACTTCCGGTATGCACATCGACGCCGCCACTCAACTTCTGCTCGACGCCCGTCATAGCGGCCTGGCCCTGGACTGGCGCCGGCTGGCCGTGGGCGATGCCGAGACCGCCTATGCGGTGCAGGATGCGCAATTGCGGCGCCTGGGGCCGGTCGGTGGCTGGAAGGTCGGTAGCAAGGGCGATGGCAGCCTGCCTGGCTGTGCGCCGCTGCCGGCGTCCTGCGTGCTGTCATCTGGAACGCAACTGAGCGGGCCGCAATGGCGGATGCGCGGACTGGAAGTGGAACTGGCCTTGCGCGTGGGTCGCGACTACGCACCAGGGGAGCAGGTGCCCGACGAAGCCGAATTGCGCACCGTCTTCGATGCCATCCTGCCTGCCATCGAAGTGGTGGAAACCCGTCTGGGGCATCCGCCCTGTACCAATCCCTGGGCCGGCATGGCCGACCTGCAAAGCCACGGCGCGCTGGTGCTCGGCCAGGCGCAGCCGTTGCCCGCGATCTTGTCGCTGCGCCAGATCGCGGCCCAGCTGG
>NZ_BADI01000138.1:0-8656 GCF_000333555.1 Herbaspirillum sp. B65
TCCCCTGGACGCCTGGCTGACCGTGCTGGTGATGGATGTGTGGCACTGGACGCCGCTGGTGGCGCTACTGCCTTTCGCCGGTCTGCGTTCCATTCCCGACGCCTACTACCAGGCGGCGCAGATCGATGGCGCCAGCCGCTGGGCGGTGTTCCGTTTCATCCAGTTGCCCAAGATGCGCGGCGTGCTGGTGATCGCGGTGCTGCTGCGCTTCATGGACAGTTTCATGATCTATACCGAGCCCTTCGTGCTCACCGGTGGCGGCCCTGGTAACTCGACTACCTTCCTGAGCCAGTACCTCACGCAGAAAGCCGTGGGCCAGTTCGACCTCGGTCCGGCCGCCGCCTTCTCGCTGATTTACTTCCTCATCATCCTGCTGCTGTCCTTCGTGCTCTACAACTGGATGCAGAGCGCCGGTAACAACACCAATGCTTCGGGTGGCCAACATGAATAAAACACAGGACCAGAGCTTCACCCGCGTGCTGGTGATGCTGCTCTACATCGCCTTTACGCTGATCCCGCTGTACTGGCTGCTCAACACCTCGCTCAAGACCAACGAGGAAACGCTGTCGGTCTTCACGCTCTGGCCGAACGCGCCCACGCTGGACAACTACAAGGTGATCTTCACCGACCCTTCGTGGTACTCCGGCTATATCAACTCCATCATCTACGTGGCCATGAACACGGTCATGTCGCTGCTGGTGGCCTTGCCGGCCGCCTATGCCTTCTCGCGCTATCGCTTCCTGGGCGACAAGCACATGTTCTTCTGGCTGCTGACCAATCGCATGACGCCGCCGGCGGTGTTCCTGCTGCCGTTCTTCCAGCTCTATTCCACCATCGGCCTGTCGGACACCCACATCGCGGTGGCGCTGGCGCACATGCTCTTCAACGTGCCGCTGGCGGTGTGGATCCTGGAAGGCTTCATGTCGGGCGTGCCGCGTGAGATCGATGAGACCGCCTATATCGACGGCTTCTCCTTCCCGCGCTTCTTCCTGCGCATCTTCCTGCCGCTGATCAAGTCGGGCGTGGGCGTGACGGCCTTCTTCTGCTTCATGTTCAGTTGGGTGGAGTTGCTGCTGGCACGCACGCTGACCTCGGTCAATGCCAAGCCGATCAGCGCCATCATGACCCGCACCGCTTCGGCTGCGGGCATGGACTGGGGCATCCTGGCCGCAGCCGGGGTGTTGACGATCGTTCCGGGCGCCCTGGTGATCTGGTTCGTGCGCAACCATATCGCCAAGGGCTTTGCGATGGGGAGAGTGTGATCATGGGAAATGCATTGTCGTGGATGTCGTGGACGCCACCGGTGGCGATCTTCTTCGCCTGTGTGGTGTTGATGCTGGTGGGCATGACGGTATGGGAAATCCGTTCACCCACCATCGAGCGCAAGGGTTTTCTGCCCATGCGCACCACCCGTGGCGACCGCTTGTTCATCGGCTTGTTGACGGCGGCCTACATCAACCTGGCCTGGGTCGGCCTCAGCGATCTCGACCAGTGGTATGCAGCGGCACTGGGTTTCGTGGCCCTGGTGCTGATCATGCGCAAGGGGTAAGTACAGTTTTTGAGTAGCAACAGGCAATCGATCTGTCATCAGAACGGACGTCCGGGGATTCGCCTTCCCTACCCGGTACGCCAAACCAGGGGAAGGTGATGAGGAGACATGATGCAAAACATGCGGAAGATCAAATTGACGGTGTTGGTGGCTGCCATGGCCATGGCCGGTGTGGCCGGCAATGCCTGGGCCGACATCAAGGCCGCCGAGAAGTGGGTGGACTCGGAATTCCAGCCCAGCACGCTCTCGCGTGCGCAGCAGGTCAGCGAGATGCAATGGTTCATCGACGCGGCGGCCAAGCTCAAGGCCAAGGGCGTCAAGGAAATCCACGTGGTCTCCGAAACCCTGGACACCCACGCCTATGAATCCAAGACCCTGGCCAAGGCCTTCGAGGACATCACCGGCATCAAGGTGATCCACGACGTGATCCAGGAAGGCGACGTGGTCGAGAAGATGCAGACCTCGCTGCAATCGGGCAAGTCCATCTATGACGGCTGGGTCAATGACTCCGACCTGATCGGCACTCACTATCGCAACGGCCAGACGGTGGTGCTGACCGATTACATGGCCGGCCCCGGCAAGGAATACACCAACCCCGGCCTCGACCTGAAGGATTTCATCGGTACCAGCTTCACCACCGCGCCCGATGGCAAGCTGTATCAACTGCCTGACCAGCAGTTCGCCAACCTGTACTGGTTCCGCGCCGACTGGTTCGCGCGCAAGGATCTGCAGGACAAGTTCAAGGCCAAGTATGGCTATGAACTGGGGGTGCCGCAGAACTGGTCGGCCTACGAAGACATCGCGGCCTTCTTCACCAATGACGTGAAGGAACTCGATGGCAAGAAGATCTACGGTCACATGGATTACGGCAAGAAGGATCCCTCGCTGGGCTGGCGTTTCACCGATGCCTGGCTGTCCATGGCCGGTGCTGCCGACAAGGGCTTGCCCAACGGCTTGCCGGTGGATGAATGGGGTATCCGCGTGGCCGACGACAAGTGCACCCCGGTGGGCGCATCGGTGTCGCGCGGTGGTGCCACCAACTCGCCGGCAGCGGTCTATGCCCTGACCAAGTACCTGGACTGGATGAAGAAATACGCCCCGCCCGAGGCGCTGGGCATGACCTTCTCCGAAGCCGGACCGGTGCCTGCGCAAGGCCACATCGCGCAACAGATATTCTGGTACAGCGCCTTCACGGCCAGCATGACCAAGCAAGGCCTGCCGGTGGTCAATGCCGATGGTTCGCCCAAGTGGCGCATGGCCCCTGGCCCGCATGGTCCGTACTGGAAGGATGGGATGCAGAACGGCTACCAGGACGTGGGTTCCTGGACCTTCCTCAAGAGCACGCCACCGGACCAGATGGCCGCAGCCTGGCTGTATGCGCAGTTCACCACGTCCAAGACCGTGTCGCTGAAGAAGTCCATCGTCGGCGTGACCTTCATTCGTGACTCCGACATCCGTTCCGACTACTTCACCAAGAATGCCGCCAAGTACGGTGGCTTGATCGAGTTCTACCGCAGCCCGGCACGGGTGGCGTGGACGCCGACCGGGACCAACGTGCCTGACTATCCGAAGATGGCGCAACTGTGGTGGAAGAATATTTCTTCGGCCATCTCCGGCGAGAAGACTCCGCAAGGTGCGATGGACAACCTGGCCGAGGAGATGGACGGTATCATGGCCCGCTTGCAGCGCGCCGGCATGAAGCAGTGCGCACCCAAGCTGAACCCGAAGAAGGATCCGGCCAGCTGGCTGTCCGACAAGGGCGCACCGTGGGCCAAGCTGGCCAATGAAAAGCCCAAGGGCGAGACCATCCCCTACGACAAGCTGCTGCAAGCCTGGAAGGATGGCCGCGTGCGCTGATGCAGGTTGATCGCGACCACGCATGAGAGGGCGCCATCCTGGCCGGTGTCGGGATGGCGTCGTCGTCTGTAGGGCCGCCGTTAGAAGAGTAAGTTTTCGCTTCCGTATTGTTTAGTTTTTTATTTTTCAAACCTTAGTTTTTCAGTACGTCTGCAAGGAATCATCATGGCCTATCTGCTCGCCCTCGACCAGGGAACCTCCAGCTCGCGCAGCATCATCTTCGACCAGAGCGGCGCCATCGTCGCCACGGCCCAGCAGGAATTCCCGCAGATCTTCCCGCAGCCGGGCTGGGTCGAACACGATCCCATGGACCTGTGGCAGAGCCAGTTGCAGACCGCCCAGCGGGTGCTGGCGCAAAGCGGCATCCAGGCCAGTGAATTGACCGCGCTGGGCATCACCAACCAGCGCGAAACCACCGTGGTGTGGGAGCGCGCCACTGGCAAGCCGGTCTATAACGCCGTGGTGTGGCAGGACCGGCGCGCCGAAGTGGTGTGTGCGGCCCTGCGCGAACGCGGCCTGGGTGAGGCGATTCAGAACAAGACCGGGCTGGTGCTGGATCCTTATTTTTCCGGCACCAAGCTACGCTGGATCCTGGATAACGTTGCCGGGCTGCGGGAACGCGCCGAGCGCGGCGAGCTGCTGTTCGGTACCGTCGATTCCTGGCTGGTGTGGAACCTGACCGGTGGCCGCCTGCATGTGAGCGACGTGTCCAATGCCTCGCGCACCATGTTGTGGAATATCCATACCGGTGCCTGGGATGAAGAATTGCTGCACTGGCTAGGCATTCCGGCGTCGATGCTGCCGCAGGTGCACGCCTCTTCCCACCTCTTCGGCGAGATCGATGCGGCGCACCTGGGTGCGGCGGTGAAGATCGGCGGCATCGCCGGCGATCAGCAGTCGGCGCTGTTCGGCCAGGCTTGCCTGCGTCCGGGCATGGCCAAGAATACCTATGGCACCGGTTGCTTCATGTTGCTGCATACCGGCGACCAGTGCGCGACTTCGCACAATGGACTCATCAGCACGGCGGCCTGCCAGGTCGATGACCAGAAACAATATGCGCTGGAAGGCAGCGTCTTCATCGGCGGCGCCGTGGTGCAATGGTTGCGTGACGGCTTGAAGGCCATCAAGACCTCCACCGATGTCGAGGGTCTGGCCTGCACGGTGGAGGATTCGGGTGGCGTGGTGTTCGTGCCGTCGTTCACCGGCCTGGGCGCTCCTTACTGGAACCCTAGCGCCAAGGGTGCCATCGTCGGCTTGAGCCGGGGTAGTACGGTGGCGCACATCGCCCGCGCTGCGCTGGAGTCGATCGCCTTCCAGAGCAGTGCGCTACTCAATGCCATGGTGCGCGATGCCGTCTCGCCGATTACCGAGTTGCGGGTCGATGGCGGCGCTGCGGCCAACAACCTGCTGTTGCAATTCCAGGCCGATCTGCTGGGCATTCCTGTGATCCGGCCGCAAGTGACCGAGACCACGGCGCTGGGCGCGGCCTATCTGGCGGGCTTGGCCACGGGCGTCTATCGGGATGTGTCGGAGTTGTCGTCGCAATGGCGCATGGAGCGCCGCTTCGAGCCCGGCATCAGCCGTGACCAGGCCGAGGAGCGCATCGGGGCTTGGGAGGCGGCGATCCGCCAGGTTCGCGCAGCTTGAGCCGAGCCGGCCGGCACGCGCTTGTTCAGCCCGGCGTGCCGGTGCTGAGCAATTGCATGGCGTCGAGATGGCTCAGGCGTGCCCATTCCTCGCCGCCACGGGCGACGATGGTATCGGCTTCGGGGGTGGCCATCAGGTCGAGGATTTCGGTGTCGCTCATTTCCATGTTGTCGTTGTAGCGGAACACCTTCAACACCGGGCGCGTGAGGTCTTGGGCATTCTGCCGGATGACGAAGCCCGAGCGGCCCGATTCCAGCTTGACGATGGAACCCACCGGATAGATCCCCAGCGTCTTGACGAAGGCCAGGAACATGGCGCGGTCGAAGTGGCCGGTCCAGGTGGCCATGCTGGAAATCGCTTCGGCTGGGTCCCAGGCGCGCTTGTAGGGGCGGTCCGAGGTGAGGGCGTCATAGACGTCGCAGATGGCGGCCATGCGTGAATACAGGCTGATGCTGCCAGCCCGCAGCGACTCCGGGTAACCGCTGCCATCCATCTTTTCGTGATGGTGCAGACAGACGTCGCGCGCGTAGTCGGGCACGTTGGGGTCCAGGCTCAGGTACTTGTAGCCCAGTTCGGGGTGTTTCTTGATCTGGGAAAACTCTTCATCGGTGAGCCTGCCGGGCTTGTTGAGCACCTCCTGCGGCAGGAAGGCCTTGCCCACATCATGCAGGAAACCGCCCAGGCCGGCTTCGCGGCAGGCGGTTTCATCCAGTCCCAGGGTACGGCCCAGCGCCACCATCAGCGCGCAGACGGCGACCGAGTGCAGGTAGGTGTATTCATCGGCCAGTTTCAGACGCAGCACGCTGAGCAAACCATTGGGGCTTTGCACCACCGAGCCGGCGATTTCTTCCACTACCGATACGCAACGATCCATGTCCAGCACCTTGCCCATGCGGGCGGCGCTGAACATGGCCATGGTGGCTTTCTTGGCGTTCTCGCGCAGGGCTGCGGCGTCCAGCAGAGCGATATCGATGCCCGGCTCGGGCGGTTCCGGCAGGGGCTCGGGTTCAATGCTGGCAGGGGACTCGTCCTGCTCTTGTGCGCTGTCTTGCTCGGCTACGTCCAGGCCGCGGGTGGGGTCGATCCAGCAATAGGCGATGCCGCTCTCATGAGCCTGTTTCAGTTCACTTTCATTCTTGAGGAGGAACTTGTTTTTCCAGAACGGATGGTCCAGCCATGCAGCTTCGAAGCCACAGAAATACATGCCGAGGACCAGATCCTCCGTTTTGATTTTTTTTAACATTTCTCGTGCATCTCTCCGGCGCGCCGGGGGAACAGGTTAGCTCGGCCACCCATTCCGGGTGCGGTGCTGCGCTGGAGGTAGTATGGGTCAGGATTTCTAGTTGTTAATCATCTCATATGGTGGAGCATAAGTGAAAGGTTCTGCTTGTTGCAATTCTGCCCATATTGTTCCAGCTGTGCGTCACACACGCGTCAAAAGGCAATCTGGCGATGGCAGGGACGAAAAAAAGCCCGTCCGGGGGAGTGGACGGGCTGAAAGATCCGCTGGATGTCGTCGCAGCGGACAAGGGGAAGAAGTGTTTCCGATGTGCTCACTGTAGGCGCCGAAAATTAAGCCAGACTTAAATCGCCGGAAAAATCGAAAATGCTTTTGCTGCTCTTCGGAAACCTCCGCCTTCCGGTGCGCGCAATGCCGTCTGGCAAGGGGTTTCGGGCAGGAAATGCTTTGTGGCAGAGTTCAAACAAAGTTGTAAATTTGCTCAACATTTAGTTGTCTTTTGATTAAAATCTGTTCTGTGATGATATCAATTCGACAACAAAGAGGAACCTATGAAAGCCTTGATTGCAGCCATCCTTCTGGTAGCCAGTTCAATCGCGGTAGCAGCGCCCGGTGGTCACAATGGTGGGGGCGGCTCCGGTAATTCGGGTTATTCTGGCAGCTCCGGTGGTTCCGGCAGCTCGGGTGGCTCGACTTTGGTGACGCCGTCCGTGGCCGACGTCACCCTGGCCGGTCAGCAAGCCAGCAGCTTCACCGTTGCCAGCGGCAATGCCCAGGGCGGTCCCAGCGGTGACAGCTCGCTCTTTAGCAGCGCCTTCGGCGGCAACAACTGGAACCTGCTGAGCAAGTTCATTTCCAACGGTAGCCTGTCGGGCGCACCCTCCAGCGTGCTCGGTTCCAACTTCACGGTCAGCATGAACCTGGGTAGCGACAGCAAGTCCGGTACCTGGAGCATTACCTCCAGCAAGAGCCTGCAGATGGATCTGGTGCTGGGCATCCACGCTGGTGGCTACACCGGTTCCTTCCTGTTCGATAACCTGGTCCTGAACGCTGGCCAGACCAAGAGCGGTACCTTTGCGATCAACTGGACCAACAATGGCAACCAGGTGCCCGCGTTTTCCAACCTGACCATGTTCTCGGCCAACGCATCGCTGCATAACGTGGCGCCGGTGCCGGAACCCTCGACCTATGCCATGTTGCTGGCCGGCCTGGCCCTGGTGGGCTGGATGGCTTGGCGTCGTCGCAGCAAGCTTGCCGAGCCGGCCTTGCTGGCTGCGGCCTGATGACGAAGTAGCTTCAGTCTCGATAAAAAACGCGCTGGCTTGCGGGCCAGCGCGTTTTTTGTGTCTTGCGGTTGCGCCTGGCGGCGCTCTTGCTCAGTGTTCCCGCACGTCCGGCAACAACACGGTCAGCAGGCCGGCCAGCGGCAGGAAGGCGCACAGGCCATAGACCCAGGCAATGCCGTAGAGGTCGGCCAGGTGGCCCAGCAGGGCGGCGCCGATACCGCCGAAGCCGAACATGAGGCCGAAGAATACGCCGGCAATCATGCCCACCTTGCCCGGCACCAGCTCTTGGGCATAGACCACGATGGCCGAGAAGGCCGAGGAAATGATCAGCCCGATCAGCACCGACAGCACGGCTGTCCAGAACAGGTTGGCGTGCGGCAGCATCAGTGCGAAGGGGGCGGCGCCCAGGATCGAGATCCAGATCACCAGCTTGCGACCGATGCGGTCACCAATCGGGCCACCCACGAAGGTCCCCACCGCTACCGCACCCAGGAACAGGAACAGATAGAGCTGCGAAGATGCCACCGACATCTGGAAGCGTTCGATCAGGTAGAAGGTGAAGTAGCTGGTAAAGCTGGCCATGTAGAAGTATTTGGAAAACACCAGCAGCGCCAGCACTACCAGTGCGCGCCGCACGGTCGCCGCCGGCAGTTGATGGGCTGCACGCAGCTTGCCGCGGCCCTTGCCTGCTGCCAGGTGGCCACGATACCAGGCCGAGACCCGCGAGAGCACCACGATGGCCAGCACCGACAGCAGCACGAACCAGGCCACGTTGGTCTGGCCGTAAGGCACCACGATGGCGGCTGCCAGCAAGGGGCCGAAGGCCGAGCCGGCATTGCCGCCGACCTGGAAGGTCGATTGCGCCAGGCCGAAGCGCCCGCCCGAGGCCATGCGCGCAATGCGCGAGGCTTCCGGGTGGAAGGTGGAGGAACCGATGCCGATCAGGGCGGCTGCCAGCAGGAAGGCTTCGAAGCTGCCCGCCAGCGCCAGCAATACAATGCCCAGCAGGGTGGCGACCGCACCGCACGGCAACAGCCAGGGCTGTGGATGACGGTCGGTGTACATGCCGTCCAGGTG
>NZ_BADI01000137.1:0-1558 GCF_000333555.1 Herbaspirillum sp. B65
TATTGCCGGCCGCATCTCCAGCTGGCCGAGGGCCAGCCCTGCAAGCTGGGCATCCGCTGCAACGACGTGCGCCTGGAAACGCTGGCTGCGCCGGGCGTGAGCCTGGGATGCCGCGTGACGTTGGCCGAACTGTCCGGCTCCGAAACCTATCTGCACCTGCGCCATGGCGAGGTGCCGCTGGTGGCGCAACTGTCGGGCGTGCATGAAGTGGCCATCGGCAGCACGGTGCAGGTCAGCATCGCGGCGGCCAAGGCTTTCCTGTTCGATACGCAGGGGCAGTTGTTGAGCGCCCCCATGGAGACTCGCTGATATGGCCCGCATCGAATTCAAGAACCTGGGCCACGCCTACGGTAGCAATCCCGCCAGCCTCAAGGACTATGCCCTGCAACCGATGAACATGGTGTGGGAAGACGGCGGCGCCTATGCGCTGCTGGGGCCTTCCGGCTGTGGCAAATCGACCTTGCTCAACATCATCTCGGGCTTGTTGCAGCCCTCCGAAGGGCAAGTGCTCTTCGATGGCCAGGACATGACCCGCAAGGCCACCCGTGAGCGCAATATCGCCCAGGTGTTCCAGTTCCCGGTGCTCTACGACACCATGAGCGTGTTCGATAACCTGGCCTTCCCGCTGCGCAATCGCAAGATCGCCGAGCGTGAAGTGCAGGCCCGCGTGCGCGAGATCGCCGAGATGCTTGATCTCACCCGCGACCTCAAGCAGCGCGCTGCGGGCTTGTCGGCCGACGCCAAGCAAAAGATTTCGCTGGGCCGCGGCCTGGTGCGCAAGGATGTGGCGGCGATCCTGTTCGATGAACCGCTGACGGTGATCGATCCGCACATGAAGTGGGAGCTGCGCCAGAAGTTGAAGGAAATCCATCACCAGTTGAAGCTCACCCTCATCTACGTCACCCACGACCAGGTCGAAGCGCTGACCTTCGCCGATGAAGTGGTGGTGATGACCGAGGGCAAGGTGGTGCAGCAGGGCAAGCCGGAGGCACTCTTCCTGCGCCCGGACCATACCTTCGTCGGCTATTTCATCGGCAGCCCCGGTATGAACTTTTGTTCCTTGCGTGTTGAAGGAGACGCCGTCCTGCTGGGCCAGCAGCGCATACAGCTCGATGCGGCGCAATTGCAGGCACTGAAGAATTCTTCCGGGGAGCTGAAGCTGGGCATCCGTCCCGAATTCGTCGAACTGGCCGCGCCCGGCACGCCCGGTGCGGTCAGCGCCGAGGTTACCCAGGTCCAGCACCTGGGCACCAGCCAACTGGTGAGCGCGCAGTTCGATGGCATGAGCGTGAAGGCGCGCATTGCGCCCGAGATGAAGGTCGCCACCGGTCCGCAATGGCTGCGACTGGCCAAGCCGGAAACGATCTACTTCAGCAACGACCAGAGAATAGGACGCTAAGCCATGAACAAGCCCTACAACAACAAGGCCTGGTTCTTCATCCTCCCGGTCTTCCTCACCGTCGCTTTCTCGGCCATCATCCCGCTCATGACGGTGGTCAACTATTCAGTGCAGGACATCATCAGTCCCGAGCAGAAAGTCTTCGTCGGTCGGACTGTC
>NZ_BADI01000136.1:0-8956 GCF_000333555.1 Herbaspirillum sp. B65
GCTTTCGGCCAGCGCACCACCTTGAGCGGTACCGTCATCATCGACCAGGTGAAGGTACCCAAGAGCCAATTGATCCCGGCCTACAAGGGCTATGAGGAACCTTCCGCCGATGGCGCCATCTTCCAGATCATCCAAGCCGCCATCGACGTGGGCATTGCCCGTGCCGCCATTGCCGATACCCAGGAATTCGTGCGCACCAAGTCGCGTCCATGGATCGACAGCCAGCGTGACCATGCCTGGGAAGATCCATATTCGATCCAGGCCGTGGGCGACCTGCAGATCCGCCTGCACGCCAGCGATGCCTTGCTGGAGCGCGCCGGGCGCGCCATCGACGCGGCCGTGGCGGCACCGGACGCCGAGAGTGTGGCGCACGCACAGATCTTGACAGCCGAGGCCAAGGTCTTGTCCACCGAGATCGCCATCCATGCCACCAACAAGCTCTTCGAACTGGCCGGCACGCGTTCTACCCTGGGCCAATACAACCTGGACCGCCATTGGCGCAATGCGCGCACCCATACCCTGCATGATCCGGTGCGCTGGAAATACGCCCTCATCGGCAACTACTACCTCAACGGCGTCAAGCCACCGTTCCACGCGTGGAGCTGAGATGAGCGCGCCGCTATTGCAGGTCGACGCCATCCAGGTGCTCTACCAGGGCGCGCTGCTGGCCTTGCAGGAAGTCAGCCTGACGCTGCAGCCGGGCGAGATCCATGCCCTGCTGGGCGCCAATGGCGCCGGCAAGTCCACCACGCTCAAGGCCGTCTCCAACCTGCTGGCGGCGCAGCGCGGGCAGTTGCGCAGTGGGCGCATCCTCTTCGATGGACAGGATATTGCGCGCAGCAGCCCGGCCGATCTGGTGCGGCAGGGGCTGGCCCAGGTGCTGGAGGGGCGGCATTGCTTTGCCTCGTTGTCGGTGGAAGAAAACCTGCTGACTGGCTGGCCTGGCCGCTTCACGCGGCGTGCCGTGCTGCGCGATGCGCTGGAGCGCATCTACGCGATCTTTCCCTTGTTGCGCAATCGGCGGCGCAGCCTGGCCGGCTTGTGCTCGGGTGGCGAGCAGCAGATGGTGGCGATCGGGCGCGCGCTGATTTCGCGGCCACGCTTGCTGGTGCTGGATGAACCGTCGATGGGTTTGGCCCCGCTGGTGGTGGCCGACATCTTTGCGCAATTGAGCCGGCTCAACCGGGAAGAGGGCGTGGCCCTGCTGGTGGCCGAGCAGAACTCGGCGGTGGCCTTGCAATACGCGCATCGCGCCACCGTGCTGGAGAATGGCGCCAGCGTGCTGCAAGGGCCGGCAGAGGTGTTGCGGCAGCGTTCCGATATCCAGTCGTTCTACTTTGGCGAGAGCCGCATCGCGGCCTGAGCATTAGCACGACATGAAGGTATGTCGCAAGGAGCATTAAAGTTGGCTTAACCCTAGCGCAGATCAAATCATCGCCAGTTTGCGGTGGGGAAGGCGCACCAGTCTGACTATACTCGGTGGCAAGATGGCCGCACGGCAAGGCCGTGCGGCCATCTTGCTTTCATAGTCTCACAGGATGATGCGATGCTCGCCCAACTCAAAGCCACCTTCAAGTATTTCAACGATGCTGTTCCCTTCAAGCTGGTCCCCGCCCTGATCGCTACCGCGGTCCTGATCCTGCTGTTGCTCACCCCCTGTCCGGCCGGCCTGGAGCCCAAGGCCTGGGCGCTGGTGGCGATCTTCCTTACCACCATCGTGGCCATCATCCTGAAGGTGATGCCCATTGGCGTGATGGCGATGATGGCCATCGTCATCGTCTCGCTTTCACAAGTTACCTCCACCTCTTCCAAGGGCGCCATTGCCGACGCCCTGGCCAGTTTCTCCAATCCGCTGATCTGGCTCATCGTGGTGGCCATCCTGATTTCCCGTGGCTTGAAGAAGACCGGCCTGGGTCGGCGCGTGGGCCTGATGTTCATCGCCTTGCTGGGCAAGCGCACCATCGGCATCGGCTACGGCCTGGCCATCTGCGAACTGGTGCTGGCCCCCTTCACGCCCAGCAACACCGCGCGCGGCGGTGGCATCGTCCACCCCATCATGAAGTCGATTGCCAACGCCTTCGACTCGGACCCGGCCAAGGGCACGCAAAACAAGGTCGGCAGTTACCTGGCGCTGGTCAACTACCACGCCAACCCGATCACCTCGGCCATGTTCCTGACCGCCACCGCGCCCAATCCGCTGGTGGTCAACTACGTGGCCAAGGCTACCGGTCATGCGCTGCAACTGAGCTGGACCACCTGGGCGCTGTGCATGTTGCTGCCGGGCCTGGTATGCCTGTTGATCATGCCGCTGGTGATCTACCTGCTCTCGCCGCCGGAACTGAAGTCCACCCCGAACGCGGTCGATTATGCGCGCAGCGAACTGGACAAGATGGGCAAGCTGGGCGCCAGCGAAAAGGTCATGCTGGGTACCTTCGCGCTGTTGCTGCTGCTGTGGGCCAACGTGCCGGCCATGCTGCTGGGGGCGGCCTTCACGCTGGACCCAACGGTGGTGGCCTTCGTCGGCCTGTTCGTGTTGATCATCACCGGCACCATCGACTGGGACGACGTGCTCTCCGAAAAGAGCGCCTGGGATACCCTGGTCTGGTTCGGCGCGCTGGTGATGCTGGCTGAACAGTTGAACAAGACCGGCGTGGTGGCCTGGTTCTCCGATGGCATGAAGGCCGCCATCGTGGCCAGTGGCATGGGCTGGTATGCGGTGGCAGCGGTGCTGCTGCTGGTGTTCGTGCTGTCGCATTACTTCTTCGCCAGTACCACGGCCCACATCAGCGCGATGATGCTGGCTTTCCTGACGGTCGGTGCGCAGTTGCTGCCGCCGCAGTATGTGGTTCCCTTCATGCTGATGATGACCGCCGGCTCGGGCGTGATGATGACCCTGACCCACTATGCCACCGGCACTTCGCCCATCATCTTCGGCAGTGGTTATGTGTCCATGGGCAAGTGGTGGGGCGTGGGCTTTGTCATGGCGGTGGTGGAGTTGCTGGTGTTTGCTACGGTGGGGACGGTTTGGTGGAAGGTGTTGGGGTATTGGTAAGATGCTGGCAGGCCAGTTCGCTGGCAAGGGAGTGGTTAAAACAATATCGATAATAACGTTTGACGTTACTAACGGATGTCGTTACTATTCCCATGATCGAATCTTTCAAATGCGCCGACACCGAGGCGTTGCACGAAGGCAAGCGCGTAGCGCGGTTTGTCAACATTGAACGAGTGGCTTTGCGGAAGTTGCGGCAATTGGAAATTGCCATCCGGCTGGAAGAGTTGAGAATTCCGCCGCAGAACCGTCTTGAATTGCTCAAGGGTAGTCGGCAAGGGCAATACAGCATCAGAATCAACGATCAGTGGCGTCTTTGTTTCGTCTGGAAAGACGGTACTGCATTCGACATCGAGATCGTTGATTATCACAGTTAGGAGGCGCACATGGCTCGACGTCTTGCTCCGGTAACGCCCGGGGAATTACTCAATGAAGAATTCCTGAAACCCATGGGCATCACCCAATACCGCCTGGCAAAGGAAATTGGCGTCTCTCAGTTGCGCATCAGTGAGATCGTCAACGGCAAGCGCGCAATCACGGCAGATACCGATTTGCGGCTGGCGCGTTTCTTCGGTCTATCCGATGGCTACTGGCTGCGCGCGCAGGTTGCGCATGATACTGAGGTGGCACGGGAAAAGATGCGCGATGTATTGGCGGGCATCAAGCAATGGCAACCCAAGGAATCGACCCCGGCCTGAACGTGAAACGCAGTCAATGAAAATGGCGGCTTCCAAAAGGAGCCGCCATTTTTCATGCCAGTGATTTGCTTGCTTCAGATGCTTACTTCAGATCCAGCACAATGCGCCCATCAATCTTGCCCTCTTCCATACGCGCAAAGATGGCGTTGATGTTGTCCAGCTTGTCCCAACTGAAGTGCGCGGCGACCTTGCCTTCGGCGGCGAAGACCAGCGACTCTTCCAGGTCCTGGCGGGTGCCGACGATGGAGCCGCGCACCGTGATGCGCTTCAAGACCGTGTTGAAGACCGGCAGGCTGATGTCGCCCGGGGGCAGGCCGACCAAGGCCATGGTGCCGTGCGAGCGCAGGAAGCCGAAGGCCTGTTCCATTGCCTTGGGCGAGACCGCTGTCACCAAGGCGCCATGGGCGCCGCCGATGATGCGCTGGACGTCGGCTACCGCATTGTGGTCGCGACCATCCACGGTGAGGTCGGCGCCCAGTTTCTTGGCCAGCGCCAGCTTGTCTTCATGGATGTCGGCGGCCACCACGTGCATCCCCATGGCCTTGGCATATTGCACGGCCATGTGGCCCAGGCCGCCGATGCCGGAGATGACCACCCATTCGCCCGGGCGTACTTCGGTTTCCTTCAAGCCCTTGTAGACGGTCACGCCTGCGCACAGCACCGGGGCGGCCGGGCCGAACTCCAGGCTGGCCGGCAGGCGGCCGACGAAGTTGGGATCGGCCAGGCCATATTCGGCAAACGTGCCGTTGACCGAGTAACCGGTATTTTGTTGTTCCGCGCACAGGGTTTCCCAGCCGGTGCGGCAGGGCGAGCAGCAGCCGCAGGCCGTATGCAGCCAGGGCACGCCGACCCGATCGCCTTCCTTGACGTGCTTCACGCCGGCCCCCAGCGCGGCCACATAGCCAGTGCCTTCGTGGCCGGGAATGAAGGGTGGGGTGGGCTTGACCGGCCAGTCGCCTTGGGCGGCGTGCAGGTCGGTGTGGCATACGCCGCTGGCCTCGAACTTGACCAGGATCTGTCCCGGTCCGGGTGTGGGGACGGCGACTTGTTCGATGGACAGGGGCTTGCCGAATTCGCGGACCACGGCCGCTTTCATCATTTGCGTCATATGCACTCCTCTCGAGGGGGATCAACGG
This sequence comes from Herbaspirillum sp. B65, assembly GCF_000333555.1. Lineage (NCBI taxonomy): Bacteria > Pseudomonadati > Pseudomonadota > Betaproteobacteria > Burkholderiales > Oxalobacteraceae > Herbaspirillum > Herbaspirillum sp. B65. Next base: position 4,884 of record NZ_BADI01000136.1, read on the forward strand.
GATGCGCGGGCAGGGTGGCGGCCTTGTTGCTGCGCTTGCGGCCTGTTGTGCCTGCCGGCAGCGATCACTATCCTCCGCGCCTGCAATGACGACAATCGACGATTGCGCATGGATTGATCCATGTCGCCCATCGTTGAAAACTTGAATGGCCTTTCAAGAAAACTTATTCACCTGACCTTGACAATCTTGCCTGCGCAGGGCTTGCGCAGACGTCATTGTTCATATGGCGATGACAACTTCCACATCCGTCTCGGCCAGCAGCTTGGCCAGTTCCGGGGGCGGCGGGGCATCGGTGAAGAGCACGTCGATCTGCGACAGGTGCGCCATCTTCACCAGCGCCTGGCGGCCGAACTTGCTGGCGTCGGCCACCAGCCAGACCTGGCGCGATTGCTCGATGATGGTCTGGGCCACCTTGACTTCGCGGGCGTCGAAGTCGCGCAGCACGCCATCCATTTCGATGCTGGAAATGCCGATGATGCCGATGTCGACCTTGAACTGGCGGATGAAATCGATGGTAGCCTCGCCCACGATGCCGCGGTCGCGCGCGCGCACCACGCCGCCGGCGATGATGACTTCGAGCTCGGGATTGCTGGCCAGGGAGGTGGCCACGTTCAGATTGTTGGTGACCACGTGCAGGTGCTTGTGCTGCTGCAGGGCGCGCGCCACCTCTTCGGTGGTGGTGCCCAGGTTCAGGATCAGCGAGCAGCCGTCCGGCACCCGCGCCGCCACCGTCTGGCCGATGCGGCGCTTGGCGTCGGCGTGCATTACCTGGCGCTGTGGATAGGCGATGTTCTCGGTCGAGGACAGCAGGCCGACCCCGCCGTGATAGCGCGCCAGCAGGCTGGCATCGACCATCGACTTGACGTCGCGGCGCACGGTCTGGGTGGTGACGTTGAGTTGCTGGGCCAGCTCTTCCACCGAGATGGTGCCGTGCTTGCGGACGCATTCCAGCAGCGTCTGTTGCCTGGGATTAGCATCTTGTCGTTGAAATTTGGGTGAAATCTATGTTGAAAGTTAAGCACTATATTGATCTGATATGAACATTAAAAACCTAACGAACTTAAACCAAAAATATTGGTGAATACTTTCAGGATGTCGCTATCTTACGGGCACTGACAACTCCGGGTTATTGGTATTCCGTGGTTGCACGGAAGATGACCTCCCGAACCAACACGGCACGAATGCGAGGAAGCGGCCAATGGCGCTCGAATATGATCTCTGGGTAGTAGGTGGCGGTATCAATGGCGCGGGCATCGCGCGCGATGCGGCGGGTCGCGGCTTGCGGGTGTTGCTGTGCGAGCAGCACGACCTGGCCCAGCATACGTCTTCCTCCAGCACCAAGCTCATCCATGGTGGCTTGCGCTATCTCGAATACTACGAATTCAAGTTGGTGCGCAAGGCGCTGCAGGAGCGCGAAGTGCTGCTGCGCTCGGCGCCGCACATCATCTGGCCGTTGCGCTTCGTCATGCCGCATGACGCCAGCCAGCGCCCGGCCTGGATGATCCGTGCCGGTCTGTTCATGTACGACCACCTGGCCAAGCGCGAGATCCTGCCGGCCTCCGAAGGCGTCAACCTGGGCCGTCATGCCGCCGGCCAGCCACTGAAGGGTGACTATCGTCGTGGCTTCGTCTATTCCGATGGCTGGGTCGATGATGCGCGCCTGGTGGTATTGAATGCGATGGATGCGCAAGAGCATGGCGCGCGCATCCTCACCCGTACCAAGTGCATCAGCGCGCGTCGCGACGGCCAGAGCTGGCACGCCGTGCTGGAACACCAGGCCGCGGGCGGCGTACAGCAGGAAGAAGTGCGCGCCCGCGCCATCGTCAACGCTGCCGGCCCCTGGGCCGCCCGCTTTGCGCAGGCCGTGCCGCAGGCCAAGAGCGGACGCAGCCTGCGCCTGATCAAGGGCAGTCATATCGTGGTCAAGCGTCTGTTCGACCACCCCTATGCGTATATCTTCCAGAACCCCGACAAGCGCATCATCTTCGCCATTCCCTACCAGGAAGAATTCACTCTGATCGGCACCACCGACCTCGAATACCACGGCGACGCCGGCCAGGTCGAGATCGATGCCGAAGAAATCGATTACCTGTGCCAGATGGCCAATCGTTATTTCAAGCGCCAGATCAGCAAGAGCGACGTGGTGTGGACCTATTCCGGCGTGCGTCCGCTGCTGGACGACAGCGCCGAGAATGCCTCGGCCATCACCCGCGACTACCTGCTCGAATGCGACGATGCCGGCGCCCCCATGTTGAACGTCTGGGGCGGCAAGATCACCACCTATCGCAAGCTGGCCGAGGAAGCCCTGGCCCTGCTGGCGCCGCACCTGGGGGCGTCGACCCAGCCCTGGACGGCTGGTGCGCCGCTGCCGGGCGGCGACCTGGAGCAGGCCGGCAAGATGGTGGCCCGTTATGACTTCGATGGCTGGCTGCGTCAGTTCCAGGCACGCCACCCGTGGCTGCCGGCTGAGCTTGCCCATCGCTACGCGCGCAGTTATGGTTCGCGCGTGGAGCAGGTCATTGGCCAGGCCGACCGCCTGGCGGCATTGGGTGAAGAACTGAGCCCCGGTCTGTACGAAGCCGAGGCGCGCTACCTGGTGCAACACGAATGGGCGCGCAGCGCCGACGATATCCTGTGGCGTCGTAGCAAGCTGGGCCTGCACAGTGGAGCGCAGCACAGAGGACGATTGGAGGCGTGGCTGGCCAGTTTGCCAGACCCCGCCCCGCCAGTGCCCCACTGAGCCAGGTCGCCGCAGCCATCAATTAAAAAAAAGTAGCGAGGAGACAGCGTGACCCTGGAACTGAAACAAGTGGCCAAGACGGTCGGTGCGCAAACGCATCTGTATCCGCTTGACCTGAATCTCGCCAAAGGCGGCATCAATGTCTTGCTGGGGCCGACCCAGGCCGGCAAGACATCGCTGATGCGCATCATCGCCGGGCTCGACAAGCCCACCGCAGGACGCGTACTGGTCGATGGCCAGGATGTGACCGGGGTGGGGGTACGCGAGCGCAACCTGGCGATGGTCTATCAGCAATTCATCAACTATCCCGGTCTGACGGTGTTCGAGAACATCGCCGCACCCTTGCGCTTGCAGAAGCAGCCCGAGCAAGAGATCAGCAAGCGCGTCAACGAGATCGCCGAGAAACTGCATATCGCCCACCTGCTGCAACGCCTGCCGGGCGAGCTCTCTGGTGGCCAGCAGCAGCGCTGCGCGCTGGCGCGTGCGCTCATCAAGCGCGCTCCGCTGGTGCTGCTGGATGAACCGCTGGTCAACCTCGACTACAAGCTGCGCGAGGAATTGCGCAGCGAACTGATTTCGCTCTTCGCCACCGGCGACACCACGGTGGTCTACGCCACCACCGAGCCGCAGGAAGCGCTGCTGCTGGGCGGCCACACCGCCGTGATGCACGAAGGCCGCCTGCTGCAATTCGCGCCAACGCTGGAATTGTTCAACAGTCCCGCTTCCACCCGGGTGGCGGCCATCTTCAACGACCCGCCCATGAATCTGCTGGAAGAACCCCAACGCCGTACCGCGTAGCTGAACTCCCCGCATGACCGACATCCTGCTGATCCGCCACGGCGAAACCGACTGGAACGTGGACAAGCGCCTGCAAGGGCATATCGACATCGGCCTGAACCAGGCCGGCCAGCGCCAGGTGTTGGCGCTGGGCGAGGCGCTGGCGGGAGAGGGCATCGATGCCATCTTCGCCAGCGACCTGCAGCGCGCCCGCGACACGGCCCAGGCCGTGGCCGATGCAGCAGGACTGGAGGTCTTGATCGATGCGGGCTTGCGCGAGCGCTGCTATGGCGCGTTCGAAGGCCTGCGCCACATCGAGATCGAAGCGCGTTATCCCGACGCCTATCGCCAATGGAAGGCACGCGACCCGGACTACCGTTATCCGGCCGGCGAGCGCATGGCCGAGACCATGCGGGAGTTCTACGAACGTTCGGTGCAAGCCGTGCAGCGCGTGCTCGGCTCGGGGCGCTATCGCAAGGTCGCCATCGTCACCCATGGTGGCGTGCTGGAGTGCGTGCATCACTGGGCCAGCCAGACTTCCTTCGCCCAGCCGCGC
>NZ_BADI01000135.1:0-5088 GCF_000333555.1 Herbaspirillum sp. B65
GGGTTTGCCCGGTGTATGTTCAGGATTGCCGCGCAGCAGTGCGCTGAGATAACGTGCGACGGTCCGCGGGCCACGCACGAAAGAGGAAAAACGCGCATAGCGCGAACCGATCAATCCCCAGATGAGGCGAAAGCCTATCAGGCTGGCCATCGTGTAGCCAAGCGTCACATGCACCATCCTCCAGCTTTCGCTCTCAGCGGTGAGATAAGCGCCACCGAAACTCAATGCCAACAGCCAGTGAAACAGACGGGTGGGGGCATCCCAGACCAGGATTTTTCGCATGTCCCTGGTCGGGGTGGGGGACTTAACGTGGGATTCGGATATGGCGTTCACTGAAATCTCCTTTGTCGGACTGGGTGTGGCAGGCCATGCAGTTGGATGCGCTGTTGACGGCGGCGAGTTTCCAAGTGGCCGCAGAGACTTCGCGGTGCTCGCGGATGAACCATGCAGAGCGCGTGATACGGTCTTCGGGCGGGGATTCTTTGACTCGCTTGCCGCTACCGGCGTCGCTTGTCAGCCAGGCCGCGAGTTGCTTCACTGCTGCCGGATCCAGCGAGGCATCGCTGCCGTAATGGCGTGGCAGGTTTTCCATCAGCCGCTGCCAGGATGCGGCAGGGAGCATCCCGGGTGGATAGGCAATGTGACAGGCAGCGCATTCCTGTTGATACCTGGGCAGCAGGGGGATTTGTTGCGCAGCTCGATCATTGTCGGCCATGGCGGGCGCCGTCATGGCGAGGGCAGTGAACATGCTGAACATGCACCGAGACACATTGGAAGAGAGAAGAGGCGTCATATTTTTCTCACCGGGTAACAGAAGGCAGAAGGCAGAAGGGATGCGATCAAGGTTTCAGTGTCATCAGCCAGCTCAGTACGTCCGCTTTCTCGGCGGCGCTACATTCGCGGCCAATTACATCGTTGCAGTTGCGACGAAACCATTTCTCGCTCCTGGCTGCGTCGGTGAAACGTTCGGGATTAAACGCAGGCGCCAAGGCATGGATGGGCTTGCCGGTAGCGGCATGTCTGCCGGCTTGAGTCGGTACGGCGCCGTGGCATGAGGCACAACTCCATTGGCGTGCGTGCCGGGTGGTAAAGAACTGCTGTCCGCGAGCGGGTACCGCAGGTGATCCTGCCTGTGCGGAATAATCGGCAAGGAGCGCCGCCGGTGTCGCCGCGTAGACGGCAGAAGAAGCAAGCAAAGCAAGGACAACGGTTGCTACCCTGCGCGAGAAGATAAAGGGTTGGATCGTGGACGTTGCGAGCGACGATGGATTCATGAAGGCCCCTTATGAATTCTGATGGATTGATGACTGCTTTCTGTCACTCAGAATACGGACGTTTTCTTAACGTTTTCTGAGGCTTTCGCGCGAGCCTGTCATCGCGGCGACCTTCCTTTACCTGTCATTCAATTTGGTCGGACACCCAGGAGAATCGCCTGCCATGGGGCGTTTCGACATAGGACAAGGGGATTGATGCCCCATGACAAAAATGCGATTTAATCCAGATGCTGGAATTTATTAACGGATCATCATGCACGACTAGTCTTAGCCTGGACTTAGGGCCAGTTCCCCAGCTTGGAATCTCGCACGCGCATGGATTGCAAGTGGCATTGCGGGATCCACCGCTTCATGCAAAAAGCGGATAACCATGCATGTTTTACTTTGTAGCCCTAACCGATCGTCTCGCCCACAATCTGGTTTCGTGGCGGCTGTCGAGGTCGCTCGCTCCCATCGCTGATGCCGCCATCACCACCGTCCCTGCTGGTTTCCAGCGACGAGTGGCAGCGCGCAATGCCGCTTGCTTTGAATAAATCTTTCCTTTTACGGAGCCTTGCATGAAGCTTTCCCGTTTGTTGCTGCTCGTCCTCACCCTTGCTTCCCTCCCACTGGCCCATGTGGCGCAGGCTGCCGACAAGCTGCGCATCGGCGTGGTGCCTGGTGCCTATGGCGATTCGGTGGCCGTCGCCGCCAAGGAAGCCAAGAGCCAGGGTATCGACGTGCAGGTGGTCGAGTTCACCGACTGGACCACACCCAATGTCGCCGTGGATGCCGGCGACCTGGATCTGAACTACTTCCAGCACCAACCCTTCCTGGACAATGCCGTCAAGAAGAATGGCTACAAGCTAGCCAGTGCCGGTACCGGCATTCTCTCCAACGTCGGCCTGTATTCGCTCAAGCACAAGTCCTTCGCCGAGCTGCCGCAGGGTGCCAAGGTCGGCATCGCCAATGACCCGGTTAACCAGGGACGTGGCCTGCTGTTGCTGCAAAGCGTGGGGCTGATCAAGCTCAAGCCCAATGTCGGTTACCTGGGCAGCCTGGATGACATCGTCGAGAACCCCAAGAAACTGACCTTCGTCGAGGTGGAAGGGCCGCAACTGGTGCGTATCACGCCCGACGTCGACCTGGCCCTGGGCTATCCGCACTTCATCGTGGCCGCCAAGGCGTTCGATGCCTCCAGCGGGTTGGCTTATTCCGGTATCAGCGATGCGCGCTTCGCCATCCAGTTCGTGACCAAGGCCAGCCGCGTCAATGATCCGGTGGTGCAGAAATTCATCCACATCTACCAGAACTCGGCGGCGGTGAAGGCGGTCATCCATCGCGCCTTCAACAACGACAACCGTCTCTATACGCTGGCCTGGCAGAAGCCGTAAGTGCGGCCAGTCCATCTGGTTCAGGAAGGAAATGGCATGGAACTCACTATCACCGCCAGACAATCGCTGACCGCGCCCAGCCGTTCCGAGCTGCTGCGTGAGCCGGCGCCGACCGCGACGCTGGTCGGTAGTACGCCCGGCACGGCGCGCAAGGGAACAGTGGCTTTGCGGGATGTCGGCAAGACCTACACCTCCTCGGCAGGGTCGGTGCAGGCCTTACAGGGGATCAATCTGGACATCGCGCCCGGCAGCATCTTCGGCATCATCGGTCGCAGCGGGGCCGGCAAGTCCAGCCTGCTGCGCACCATCAACCGGCTGGAGACGCCCACCAGCGGGAGGGTCGAGGTCGATGGCGTGGACCTGGCCATGCTCGATGAAGCGCAACTGGTCGATCTGCGGCGTCGTATCGGCATGATCTTCCAGCACTTCAATCTGCTCTCGGCCAAGACCGTGTTCGACAACGTGGCCTTGCCCTTGCGCGTGGCGGGCGTGCCGCGTCTCCAGGTGGAGAGCCGGGTGCGCGAACTGCTGGCCCTGGTCGGTCTGGCCGACAAGGCCGATACCTACCCGCGTCGCCTTTCCGGTGGTCAGAAGCAGCGGGTGGGCATTGCCCGCGCCCTGGCCAGCGGTCCCGAGATCCTGCTGTGCGACGAAGCGACTTCGGCCCTGGACCCGGAAACCACCCACGCCATCCTGCAATTGCTGCGCGAGATCAACCGCAAGCTCGGCATCACTATCATCTTGATCACCCATGAGATGAGCGTCATCCGCGAGATCGCCGATCAAGTGCTGGTGCTGGAGCAGGGGCGCATTGCCGAACTGGGGCAGGTGTGGGAAGTCTTCGGCCATCCCAGACACGCCGCCACCCAGGCGTTGCTGGCGCCGTTGCAGCAGGGCTTGCCACCTGAATTGCAGCAGGCGCTGCAGGCGCAGCCACCGGCCACGGAGCATGAGCGCGTATATGAGCGCGTATTGCAGTTGCAATACCGCGGCGGCGATGGCCTGGAGCCTGACCTGCTGCGCATCGCCCAGGCGCTTGGTGGCAAGACGCGGCTGCTGCAGGCCAACGTGGAACGTATCCAGGGACATACCCAGGGCCAGCTCTACGTGGCCCTGGCCGGTGTCAGCGAGACGCCCGACTGGCAAGCGCTGACCCAGGGTCCGCAAGCCATTGCACATCACATCAAGGAGTTGGGTTATGTCGTTTAGTCTGTCCATTCCCATTGAGCGCTATGGCAATGCCTTGCTCGACACCTTGCAGATGGTCGGCGTCTCCGGTGCGCTGGCGCTGGTGGCCGGCGTGCCGCTGGCGGTCCTGTTGATCGTGACGGCGCCGGGCGGCTTCCTGGCCTGGCCGCGCTTGCATCGGGTGCTGGGCAGCATCATCAACGGCTTTCGTGCCACCCCGTTCATCGTGCTGCTGGTGGCATTGATTCCGCTGACCAGGCTGGTGGCCGGCACTACCATCGGCGTGTGGGCGGCCATCGTGCCGCTGGCCATCAGCGCCACGCCGTTTTTTGCGCGCATCGTCGAGGTCAGCCTGCGCGAAGTCGATCTGGGTCTGGTCGAGGCGGCGCAGGCTCTGGGCTGCAAGAAGTGGCACATCGTGCGCCACGTCTATCTGCCCGAAGCCTTGCCGGGCATCGTCGGCGGCTTCACCATCACGCTGGTGGCGCTGATCAGTTCCTCCGCCATGGCCGGCGCGGTCGGCGCCGGTGGGCTGGGCGACCTGGCCATCCGCTATGGCTACCAGCGCTTCGATACCCAGGTGATGGTGATCGTCATTGCACTATTGATCCTGCTGGTGTCACTGGTGCAGCGGCTGGGCGATGGCTATGTGCGCTGGTTGCGCAATCGCTGAGCGGACTGGATGAGGCATCAAGGAACTGGCCACTCACACGGCCAGTTCCACCCGGTGCCGGGCGCGCAGGAACAAGCCATAGACCACGCCCACGACCAGCCACGCGGCCCCCAGCTTGAGGGCGATCGGCGCCATGCCGGTAAAGACCATCAGCACCACCGCGATGCCAGCAATGGGTACGCACCAATGCGCGAAAATCTGTTTGCTGCGCTGCTTCCAACCCATGTGCACCAGCACCGAGACGTGCAGGAACAAAAATGCCGACAACGCGCCGAAATTGACAAAGGACGCCAGCCCATCGATGTCATTACGCATCAACAGTGCAATGACCAGCGAAAGTATGGTTGAAAACAGCATGGCGACGTAGGGCGTGCGATGGGTCTTGTGCAGGGTGGCAAACATCGCCGGCAACTGGCGGTCACGACCCATGGCAAACAGGACGCGGGCCACGCCGATCTGCATCGGCAAGGCATTGGTGAAGCCGACCGTCAAGGCCAGCAGCCAGGCCAGGGCGATCGCATAGATCGGTCCGAAATGCTGGGCCGTGAGGCTGAAGATGGCCGCCGCAGGGTCGCCACGC
>NZ_BADI01000134.1:0-1788 GCF_000333555.1 Herbaspirillum sp. B65
CGCAGGAATTGGCCCGCAGCCTGGGCTGGAGCGAGCGGACCTTGTATCGGCGGCTGAAAGCGGTGGGGCTGGCGTAAAGCGCAGTCAGGAAGGGCGGCGGTCAGATTCTGTTCTGCCCCATGCGCTTATCCCTGCGCAGACACAAACTCGGAGTCCCCCAAGTTCAGGTGATCGTTCCGCCTTCAACCCCAGGCCATGCACTGCTGCGATACGCCGCACGATCGACCAGCCGAGTCCGCTACCGCTTTCCATGCTCCCAGGCACCCTGAAGAATCGCTCGCCGAGTCGAGCGATGTGGGCATCGGACAGGCCCGCTCCACTATCGTCCACGCTCAGCACGACACGGCCATTCTCTTGCATGATTCTCACCGTCACCCGGCCCGATGCAGGTGTGTATCGCAAGGCATTGTCCACCAGATTGCGAACCAGGACGGCTAACAAGGTCTCCTCGCCTCGATCACCGGTCTCATCTCTGAACTGGTATCGGGCATTTCCACTGGGTCTGTTCGCCGACATAGACCTGCACATCTTTCTCTGCGCCATTGGCGGTGAAGACGCGCCACAGGAGGCCCTCGATCCGCACGGTCTGGAAACCATTTGCATGCGCTCTACCGGGTTCAGCCATCGGTTGCAGTGGGGCATTGGAAGAGCGCTGAGTCAAGCGACCTTCATGAAAGACCTGGAACGCCACCTTGGGCGCATAGCGATGCAATATGGGGGCGTCGATGCTTTGATCGTCGCCCGCGGCATCGGCGCCAGCCTCTTGAGCCTGCTGCACCACCAATAAAGCCGCCGCTTGCGCGAGATGGCTATCGAGCAGTTCATCGAGCTCATGGCCTGCCTCGAACCAGATCAGCGTCGCGCACACCAGCCACACGCCGGTGACCACTGCCAAGACCAGTAGGACGATCCGCCCTTGCAAGGAGCCGGGTGATCGCATCATGCGTTGGGCGACTCCCGCAGCAGAATATAGCCGACGCCGCGTACCGTATGGATCAAGCTGCTTCCCAGCTTGCGGCGTAGATTGTGGATATGGACTTCGATGGCATTGCTCTCCACTTCTTGTCCCCAACTGTAGAGGTGCTGTTCCAGTTGCTCGCGCGATAGAACCTGATTGGCGTTGAGCATGAACGCGTAGAGCAGATCGAATTCCCGGATGGAGAGAAGAACGTTTTCTCCTTTTTTAAGTACCGAATGCGCAGCGGGATCAAGCGTGATGTCCTGCGCGGCGAGGCACTCCTGTGATTGGCCGTGGGCGCGCCGCACCAGGGCGCGCAAGCGAGCGGCCAATTCGTGCAGGTCGAGCGGCTTGATGACATAGTCGTCGGCCCCCATGTCGAGCGCCTTGATGCGCTCTGGCACGGCGTCACGCGCCGTCATGACCAGCACAGGCACGGACAGGCCTGCACGGCGAACCGCCGTGAGCACATCCATGCCATCTTTGAGCGACAGCCCCAGATCGAGTACGGCGACCGCATAAGACTGCGTGCGCAACTCACTTTCGGCGGCCTGACCATCACGCACCCAGTCAACCCGAAAACCAAGCTGCCGCAAGCCGGCCCTCACGCCGTCGCCGAGCAGGGGATCATCTTCAACCAGCAGGATATGCATAGGATGGCTTATCGCACGAAGGCATCGTCAATCGTCATCACGATCATGGTCTGCCGCCTTGCTCGAAACAGGGCGCTCGGCCAGTCCACCTGATGCAGGCACGCTTTGCCATTGGATCCACCAGATCGCCAGCACCGCCACCAGCAACAGGACCGCTACGCTGCGCCGTGCGCTGCC
>NZ_BADI01000133.1:0-15621 GCF_000333555.1 Herbaspirillum sp. B65
AGACCGCCACGGCGATGCCGCGCCGCTGCGGAACCACAGCGAGGTATCGGCCACCAGCGCGAAAAGGTGGCCGAGGTGCCCAAGAGGCCGATGAAGACGCAATGCGCGGCCATGAAGGTCCAGATATCGGGCGCGTAGGAGGCGGCAATGAAGCCGCCGCCCAGGCACAGCCCGCCCAGGAACAGCGGGCGGGTGATGCCGGCGCGGTCGGCCATGCGGCCCATGAGCAGGCCGCCGACGCCTATCCCCAGCATGGTCAGGGTATAGGGCATCGAAGCCAGGCCGCGGTCGACGTAGTAATGTGCCTGCACATAGGGCAACACCACCGCGATCACGTACATGCCGCTGGCACCCACGATCATCAGGATCATGGTGATGCACAGGCGCATTACGGCGTAGGGGGAATCGACCTGGTGGGGGTCGGTGGATGCGGAGCTTGCGGGGGAGGATGGGGGCATGGAGGTCTCCTGATCATTTTTTTAATGGGGCGCAGCGACGCCCGCTTTTGCTCGGTTGGCAATTTCTTTGGCTGACTGCTAGCGATGAGCTTGATCCGATCAGCCTTGTTTCTCATCTTTTTTATAGGGATAGTAATCGAGGCAGATTCCCAGGCTTGCTTCGGCAAGGCGTCCCATCAGCGCAGGTTCAAGCTCAACGACGATATTGAAATCGCTGAAGAGTCCGACAAACAATTCGGCCCTTCCTCCTTCTGCACGAACTTTCCTGAAAAACACAGCTTGTTGGGAAAACGCTTCGATTTTCCGCGCTATCTCCTCTTCTACCCAAATGGTATCGGAGAGCACTGTTTTATTCGTTAGTCTTTCGGTCCAGTAGGAAAAATCATAGACACCTCCTAAAGGTTCTCCATGAATGGAGAAGCGAGGACTTCCCACAGTCCAACTGCGACTGGGCGTGCGCCCTATCGTTCTTGAAATCTCTTCGTGAGGCATATCTGGATGCCAAATCCGAAGGGAAATATCGTACTGATAGGCACAGGGATCTGGTTCTTGCTTTTTCATGATGACACCACGTTTTGGTTCAGAGGGTCGCTATCGGACTAAGCCGCTTTAGTCGAGAGCAGATTCCAACAGCTTTTGTGAGGCATCGCTGCAATCGCGGGGGGAGTTGCGCATGAACGCAGTTCGACAGAAATAACAGTAGAGAGAAAATCGACGGGTAAATTTTCATTTTGAATTTTCGTGATTACTTGAATTCTTAGTTCCGAATAAATGGGATTTCTGCTTCTGGCCGATTGCATTCCGGTAGCTTACTAAAAACTGTGACATCGCTACTCGTCGCAAAGATGAATGAGTTTCCGCTAAAGGAAAATCCAAATGTGTGAAAGTAACCAGACGCGATATGCAGACAGTCTGTTTGATGACCTTCTACGAAAGGTGATTTATAGGGGCCACAGAAGAACAGATCAGACTTAGGCCAGTTGGGAGCGGCGCTTTCCAGCGATTCTCCACGCTTGTTGGCACGAGGCAAACCACCACCAACTATGCCAGCTAGCTGTATTCGTTCATCTTTTAACGGGCCTATACCTTCACAAGTCAAGAACGATGCAGAATACCAATCGCCATCGATCTCGTCGTCGCGCGCGATTTTTTCCCCTCGCGTGCAATCGATCACTCCTCTGCCAGCGCTGGACACAACCAAAAGCAATTCTGATCGTTGCGAGAAGCCAACTTCGGTTAGACCTCCAACGGCGAATGTTCCCGTCTTTTGCCAACCGGGGGGACAAGCTTGAGATGAAATCTTCGACAACAACTGAATGAGTCTTGCACGATTGTGTTTTTCGTATTCGTTCATGAGGTAGCAACGCATTTTTCGTTACATGAAAGCCCGCTTTTGGCCGATTGCAGACTATTGATGGCGATCATAAGAGATAGAGATTCTTCCATAAAGCTTCGAAAGTCTCTTCTGAGATCACCGATGTCTCAAACTGAGTATCGTCATTGATTTCGTGAATTGGAGGAACCGGCAGCTCCCCAAGACGGGTATTTCCAGAAGTCCTGCTACCATCAGCAAAATCTAGGTGACCGCTGCGATACATCTCGATCTTGCGAACCTCGTATCGGTTCTCATCAAGCTCGCTATACAGTTCCACTGGCTCCGATTCTGAGCTGTGATGCCACTTCACTTTGATGTAATTTCCCAAGCCCCCCGTTGGAGTCGTTTCTCTAGAGCGTCTGCTTCTGACCGAAAGCGGCTATTTTCTAACTAATTTTCTGACGATACTCTCTACTGGATATCGATACCGAGTTTCCATCAGGATCTTTCGCGTTGGCGAACTGATACCCATTTGCCTGGTGAATAGTGCCGAAATGCAGACCTCTCTCCGCAGATTCTTCCTTGAATTTTTTAACATCGGAAACGCTGAATACCAGCTTGACTACCGCCTGCCCAAATCTTAGAGGCTGTTGCGAAATTATTTTAAAAGTTTTTTTAACCGGGTCCAGCAAATCAAGGCGCAAGCCAATGACAGGAAGGCTTCGTGGATATGAGCATAGCGTTCGTAACGAATCTTCAGGCGCCGAAACGAGTGCAGCCAAGCGATCGAGCGTTCGACCGGCCAACGGCTTTTACCAAGCCCGCTGCCATGGTGCGCGCCGATTTTTGCGAGCATCGGTTTGATGCCACGGGCTCGCAGGCGCTGACGGTGTTGATCAGAACTGTAGCCCCCGGTCACCTTGAACGATTTTCGGTTTGTGCAGAGGGCGTCCGCGCTTTCCTCGTATATGCGGAATGGTCTCGACCAGTGGGTCGAGCTGGGTCATGTCGTGGAGATTCGCACCGGTCAGGATGACCGCGAGCGGTATGCCTTGCGCATCGACGATGAGATGATGCTTGCTGCCAAGCTTGCGCCGGCCCGTGGGATTCGGGCCTGTTTTTTTTCGCACCAGCATGGCCCGAATCGACGAGCTATCGACGAGAGCACGCGTCAAATCGATTTCACCACGTCGACGTAGTTCCGCGAGGAGAGTCTCGTGTATGCGTTGCCACACGCCCGCTTTCTGCCAAGCGTCAAGTCGTCGCCAACAGGCTGTGCCCGAGCCGCAACCCATTTCCTGGGGGAGTAAGTTCCACGCGATACCCGAGCGCAAAACGAACACTATGCCAGTGAGCACCGCACGGTCGGGTATTGGTTTGCGACCTGCATACTGGCGATTGCGAGGCGCTCGCACGGGCAGAAGTGGTTCGATGAGTGACCACAATTCATCGTCGACAAGTTCTTTAGGCATCGCATCCCGTCAGGAAAAACAAGACAGGAAGTTAACATCAAGTCGCGAAAGTTAACAGCCTCAATATTTAATTTTGCAACAGCCTCTAAGACATTCTGCCCTGTCAAACTTCCTTAGCACTCATTTCATATTTCATCAATGGGCATGAGATGCGTTCTCGGGTTGATCGACCAGCTTTCGGTCTAACAGACAGTCGATGAACGCACCGAGAAGGGCTGGCCGATGCTGCCTGTTAGGATAGTAGAGGAACAAGCCTGGGCGCGAAATCGACCAGTCCGCCAAAACCTGAACCAGTCGTCCCTGCCTCAACAGTTCACTCACGCCATCGCGTTCGAAGTGATAAGCAATGCCAAGCCCACCAAGTGCTGCAGCGATGCCGATGTCAACATGATTCGTGATGATGGGACCGTCCACCGCAACCTCGAGTTGTTGACCTCGTTTCTTGAACTCCCAGCGATAGTGCCTGCCGTCCATCTGCAGACGCCAGTTGATGCATGTATGGTCATGCAAATCCTTGGGGGACCGCGGTACCCCTCGACGCGCGAGATAGTCTGGAGATGCCACGGCAACCATGTTCAGGTCCGGCGTGAGGCGGATAGCTACCATGTCTTTCTCGACTCTGTTACCCACGCGAATCCCCGCATCGAAGCGGCCAGCCACAATATCCGTCAGCGTATCGTCCACCACGATGTCGAGAACCACGTCAGGGTGCGCTTGATGGAAGCGCGCAAGCCGAGGCGCGATGATGGTTCTCGCAGCAATCCCCAGGGTGTTGATGCGTAGCCTGCCGCTCATCTGTCCTGTGGCCTCACTTGCTTGAGCAACAGCCGCAGCCATTTCCCGAAATAGCGGAGCCACACGCCTGTAGAGCAGTTCTCCATTGGCCGATGGCGCGACGCTTCGCGTCGTGCGATTCAGAAGGCGTGCGCCGATACGGTCTTCGAGCTGCCGGATGGTCTGGCTGAGCGCCGAGGGCGACAGACCCAGATGCTCTGCCGCCCGGACAAAGCTCTGGCGCTCCACAACGGCCACGAATGCTTTGAGTTCGTTAAATTCGGATCCACGCATTATGTACTTCCTGCTACATAGACCATGACGATTATATGATATTCACTAAATTCAGCCTGAGGCGCATCCTAATGCCTTTACTGATCGCATGGAGCCAACAACGTGAACACCTTGCCTCTTCCTGAACCCATCGCCGCGTACTTCGCGGCCGAACATGAGCCTGCAGCCCTGGCACAGTGCTTCACGGCGCACGCTGTCATGAAGGATGACGGTCACACCTATACGGGAGTCGACGCCATCACGACCTTCTTGGCCAAGGCATGGGCCAAGTACCGTGCGACGAGCTTGCCGTTCGCCATCGAGCGGGAGGACAGCGTCCAACTCGTGCGCGCCAACGTCACCGGCAACTTCCCTGGCAGCCCGATTGTCATGTCTTACCGCTTTCGCCTGGAACGTGGCCTGATCGCATCGTTGGAGATCACGACATGAGCTTTGACCTTCACCTCAACGGCCTGCGGGCTGTGGTTACCGGCGGCACGCAGGGCCTTGGCGCAGCAGTCGTGAAAACCCTTGCGCAAGCAGGCGCAAGGGTGGCGACATCGGCTCGTAGCTTGCCTCTGCAGTCTGTCGAGGGCGTCACCTACGTCGCTGCTGACCTGTCCACAGCGGAGGGCACGCGTCACTTTTCCCAGACAGTCTTGAAGGATTGGGGCGGCGTCGACATCCTGATCAACGCACTCGGCGGATCAAAGACACCCGGCGGTGGCTTCGCTGCAATCAGTGATGAGCACTGGTTCGCCGAATTCAATCTGAACCTGATGCCTGCCGTACGCATGGATCGTGCACTGCTGCCCAACATGCTGGCCCAAGGGTCGGGGGTCATCATTCACGTCAGCTCTATCCAGCGTGTGCTGCCTTTGCCCGAATCAACGACCGCCTACGCCGCTGCAAAAGCAGCCCTCACGACCTACAGCAAGTCACTGGCAAGAGAGGTGACATCCAAGGGTGTTCGCGTCCTCAGCGTTGCACCTGGCTGGATCGAGACCGAGGCTTCGGTCGCATTTACGCAGCGCACGGCTGCACACGCCGGAACAGACTACGAGGGCGGCAAGAAGATCATCATGGATTGGCTGGGAGGAATTCCCGTGGGTCGCCCCGCAAAGCCACAAGAGGTCGCCGATTTGATCGCTTTCCTGGCGTCCCCGCGATGCGCGTCGATCACCGGAACCGAATATCGAATAGACGGCGGTACTGTTCCTACCGTGTAAGCAGGCGCAGCGAGCGGCGCTCAGTCCACGTGATAAAGATGCACCGGCCGAAACCCCAATCGCTCCTTGTGACGCGCAATCTTCTGCAGCATCAGCAGCCCCTCTTCATGCCCGGCCACCACCACGCGGCGTACCGCGCTGCGGCCTTCGATGCCATCCCAGGCTTGCGTCAAGACCCAGTCGCCCAGCAGGTCCTGCACCAGGTCCACCGTGAAGATGGCGCGCGTCTTGCCGTCGGTGAAGTGCAGGCGCGTGGCCACGGTCACGGGCAGTGCATGGGTGACGTGGTCAGCGGAATCGATCATGGCTAAAGCAGGGCTACGGAACGGCGGGCGTGGATGATAGCAGGACGGCTGGGGAATACAAGGACCAGCGGCAAAGATGAAACAGACCATCCGGCGCAAGGCCGGACGGTCTTTGCGTAAATCATTTACAGATTAGGCGCCAGCCAGCGTTCCACATCTTCCTTGGGCACATGGCGGCGTTGCGCCATATCGATGACCTGATCTTCACCGATCTTGCCGACCACGAAGTACTTCGATTGCGGATGGGCGAAGTAGAAGCCGGACACCGAAGCACCGGGGAACATGGCATAGGACTCGGTCAACTGCATCCCGATCTCGTCGCATTGCATGACGCGGAAGGCGTCAGCCTTGACGGTGTGCTCGGGGCAAGCCGGATAGCCGGGTGCGGGACGGATGCCGAGGTATTTTTCCTTGATGAGCTCGGCGCTGTTCAAGTTCTCATCAGCCGCATAGCCCCACAAGTCCTTGCGCACGCGCTCATGCAGGTATTCAGCGAAGGCTTCGGCCAAGCGGTCGGCCAGGGCCTTGAGCATGATGGAAGAGTAATCGTCATGCGCATCCTCGAAGCGCTTTTCGTATTTCTCGATGCCCAGACCTGCGGTCACGGCAAACATGCCGATGTAATCCGGCACGCCCGAGTCCTTCGGGGCGATGAAGTCCGACAGGCACTGGTTGGGACGGGCCACGCCATCGACCACCGGCTTTTCGGTCTGCTGACGCAGGCCGTAGTAGGTGAAGGCGACCTGGCTGCGGCTGTCGTCGGTGTAGATCTCGATGTCGTCGTCGTTGACGGTGTTGGCCGGCAAGAGCGAGATGACGCCATTGGCGGTGAGCCAGCGGCCATCGATGATCTTCTTCAACATGGCCTGGGCTTCCTGGAACACCTTGGTGGCGGCTTCGCCCACGACTTCATCGGTGAGGATCGCAGGGTAAGGACCGGCCAGGTCCCAGGTCTGGAAGAACGGGCCCCAGTCGATGTAGTTGGCCAGCAAACCCAGGTCCACATTCTTGAACAGGCGGCGGCCGATGAACTTGGGCTTGACCGGGGCGAACTCCAGCTTGGTCTTGTTGGCACGGGCAGCGGCCAGCGACAGCATGGGCGCGGCCTTCTTGCTGGCGTGCTGTTCGCGGATGCGGTCGTAGTCGGCGTTCAGTTCAGCCACGTACTGGGTCTTCTGTTCGTCGGCCAGCAACGATTGCGCCACCGCGACGGCGCGCGAGGCGTCCGGCACGTAGACCACCGGGCCTTCGTAATTGGGGGCGATCTTGACCGCCGTGTGCGCACGCGAGGTGGTGGCGCCGCCGATCATCAGCGGCATCTTGAGACCCGCAAAATACGGATCGCGCTGCATTTCCTTGGCCACGTAGGCCATCTCTTCCAGCGACGGGGTGATCAGGCCTGAGAGGCCGATGATGTCGGCCTTCTCTTCCTTGGCCTTGGCCAGGATCTCGGCGCAGGGCACCATCACGCCCATGTTGACCACTTCGAAGTTGTTGCACTGGAGGACCACGGTGACGATGTTCTTGCCGATGTCGTGGACGTCGCCCTTGACGGTGGCAATGACGATCTTGCCCTTGGGCTTGGCGACTTCGCCAGTGGCGATTTCGAGCTGGCGCTTTTCTTCTTCGATGAAGGGGATCAGGTGCGCCACCGCCTGTTTCATCACGCGCGCCGACTTGACCACCTGCGGCAAGAACATCTTGCCCTGGCCGAACAGGTCACCGACCACGTTCATGCCATCCATCAGCGGACCTTCGATGACGTGGATGGGGCGGCCACCATCGGCGGCGATCTGCTGGCGCACCTCTTCGGTGTCTTCCACGATCCACTGCGTGATGCCGTGCACCAGCGCATGCGAGAGGCGCTTGGCCACCGGCAGGTTGCGCCATTCGAGGGTGGCTTCTTCCTTCTTGTCGCCGGCCTTGAGCGTCGCGGCGTATTCGATCATGCGCTCGGTGGCGTCTTCACGGCGGTTCAGCACCACGTCTTCGACACGCTCGCGCAGTTCGGCCGGCAGGTCGTCATAGACGCCGATCATGCCGGCATTGACGATGCCCATGGTCATGCCGGCCTTGATGGCGTGATACAGGAAGACGGTATGGATCGCTTCGCGCGCCGGGTCATTGCCGCGGAAGCTGAAGGACACGTTGGAGACACCGCCGCTGATCTTGGCGTAGGGCAGATTCTGGTGGATCCAGCGGGTGGCTTCGATGAAGTCCACCGCGTAGTTGTTGTGCTCCTCGATGCCGGTGGCGACCGCGAAGATGTTGGGGTCGAAGATGATGTCTTCGGGCGGGAAGTCCAGCTTGTCCACCAGCAGGCGATAAGCGCGTTCGCAGATCTCGATCTTGCGGGCGAAGGTGTCGGCCTGCCCCACTTCGTCGAAGGCCATGACGATGACGGCAGCGCCATAGCGGCGGCACAGCTTGGCTTCGCGCAGGAATTTCTCTTCGCCTTCCTTCATCGAGATGGAGTTGACGATGGACTTGCCCTGCACGCATTTCAGCCCCGCCTCGATCACTTCCCACTTGGAAGAATCGATCATGATGGGCACGCGGGCGATGTCGGGTTCGGAAGCGATCAGGTTGAGGAAGCGCGTCATGGCGGCGACCGAGTCGAGCATCGCCTCATCCATGTTGATGTCGATGATCTGGGCGCCGTTCTCGACCTGCTGGCGCGCCACCGCCAGGGCTTCGTCGTACTGTTCGTTGAGGATCAGGCGGGCGAAGGCCTTGGAACCGGTGACGTTGGTGCGCTCGCCGACGTTCACGTACAGCGAATCGTCATTGATGGTGAAGGGCTCCAGGCCCGACAGGCGCATCTCATGCGTGGGCTCGGGAAGCTTGCGCGGGGCGATCTTGGCGACCGTCTCGGCAATGGCCTTGATGTGCGGTGGCGTGGTGCCGCAGCAGCCACCGGCAACGTTGACGAAACCGCTCTCGGCGAATTCCTTCAACAGCGCCGAGGTGACATCGGGGGTTTCATCGAAGCCGGTGTCGCTCATCGGATTGGGCAGGCCGGCATTGGGATAGATGCAGACGTAGGTGTCGGCGATCTTGGACAGCTCTTCCGCATAGGGACGCATGAGCGCCGCGCCCAGTGCGCAATTCAGGCCCACGGTCAGCGGGCGTGCATGGCGGATGGAGTTCCAGAAAGCCGTCACGGTCTGGCCCGAGAGGATGCGGCCGGAGGCATCCGTCACGGTGCCGGAGATCATGATGGGCAGGCGCTTGCCGCTTTCCTCGAAGAAGGTATCGATGGCAAACAGCGCGGCCTTGCAGTTGAGCGTATCGAAGATGGTCTCGACCAGCAGCACGTCGGCCCCGCCTTCGACCAGGGCGCGAGTCTGCTCCAGGTAGGCCGTGACCAGTTGATCGAAGGTGACGTTGCGGGCGGCCGGGTCGTTGACGTCCGGCGAGATCGAGGCGGTCTTGGGCGTGGGGGCCGAGGGCGCCGGCCACGAAGCGCGGCTTGTCCGGGGTCGCGTACTTGTCGCAGGCGGCGCGCGCCAGGCGGGCCGACTCCAGGTTCATCTCGTAGACCAGATGCGCCATGTGGTAGTCGTCCTGGGCCACGCTGGTGGCGCCGAAGGTATTGGTCTCGATCAGGTCGGCGCCGGCGGCCAGGTATTGCTCGTGGATTTCCTGGATGATGTGCGGCTGGGTCAGCGAGAGCAGTTCATTGTTGCCCTTGACGAAGAGTTCCTTGCCGGGAACGCTGAAGTCGGCAAAACGCTGGCCACGGTAATCCTCTTCGGTCAGCTTGTAGCGCTGGATCATGGTGCCCATGGCGCCATCGAGGATGAGGATGCGCTGCGACATCAGGTCGCGCAGCAGCAATTCGGTCTGGCACAGTTCGTTCGGCTTCATCTGGCGTTTTTCTCTGGTTACGGCAACAATGCGGACCTGGGATGTCGCAGCCGGCAAGCTGCGACAAAAAAAACGGTCAGGCAAAGACCGGTTTGGCAGGCAAAAAGTGACATAAATTATACGCGAAAGCCCCCACCACCCCGCGGCGGACGGCCTTGCCAAGCGGCTCTCGTTGCAATCCGTTAACTATTTCTTCATATCGATGCCAGACCACGCCCCCATCCTGATCCTGACCGCCCTGGCAAGTGAACTCAATGCCGCCGCTGCGCCAGCGGGCGTACAGGTGCTCTATTGCGGCGTCGGCAAGGTCAATGCCGCGCTGCACGCCACCCAGGCCATCCTGACCCATCGCCCGCGCGCGATCATCAATTTCGGCACGGCCGGCAAGATTGATCCCCTGCATGATGGCTTGCTGGAAGTGGCCGCCGTGCTCCAGCGCGACATGGACACCACGCCCCTGGCGCCGCGTGGCGTGACGCCGCTGATGGACCAGGTACAACAGCCGGTGCGGCTGGAATCGGGCTATCCGGGCGTGCTGTGCGGCACCGGCGACAGCTTCGTGACGGCGGCCGATGACTGGCTGCTGGAGCAGAAGGTCGATCTGGTGGATATGGAATTGTTTGCCATCGCCCGCGTCTGCCGTCACTTCGGCGTGCCGTGGCGCGCCTTCAAGTTCATCACCGACGGCGCCAATGACGATGCCGCCGATGACTGGCAGTCACGCGTGCACCTGGGCGAAGAATTGTTCTGGCGCCATCTGCCGCACGTGCTCAAGCAGATCGGCTGAGGCCGGCCAGCGCAACGGCTCAGTCCAGACGCCCACCTTCCATCGGGAATCCCTTCAGGAATTCCGCCGCCGGCAGGCGCTTGCCGCCCGGCTTCTGCAATTCGGTCAGCAGCAGCGCGCCCTCGCCACAGGCCACCACGATGCCGGCCTGGGCATCGGCTGAGAGCACCTGGCCAGGCTCGCCCTGCTGGGCCACCTTGACCGGACGCGCTTGCCACAGCTTGACCACGGTGTCGCCGAAGCGGCCAGTGGCACCGGGGAAGGGATTGAAGGCGCGGATGCGGCGTGCAAGTTGTTCGGCGCTCTGGCTGAAGTCCAGCGCCGCTTCTTCCTTGGCGATCTTGGCGGCGTAGTTGGCGCCCTGTTCGGGCTGCGGTGTAGCGGGCAGCTCGCCGCGCTCCAACTTGTCCAGCGCCTCCACGATCATCTTGCCGCCCAGCGCGGCCAGCTTGTCATGCAGGCTACCGGTGGTGTCGTCCTCCTGGATGGGCAGGCTTTCGATCAACATCATGGGGCCGGTGTCGAGCCCCTCTTCCATCTGCATGATGGTGATGCCGGTCTCGCTGTCGCCGGCTTCGATGGCGCGATGGATGGGTGCGGCGCCGCGCCAGCGCGGCAAGAGCGAGCCGTGGATGTTGATGCAGCCGTAGCGCGGGATGTCCAGCACGCTGCGCGGCAGGATCAAGCCATAGGCGGCCACCACCATGACGTCATGCGGGGTCGATTGCAACAGCGCGTGGGCTTCTTGCGCCACGTCCGGGTATTTGCCGTTCAGGCGCAGGGATACCGGTTGCGCCACCGGGGAGCCGTGCTTGAGGGCGCATTGCTTCACGGCCGAGGCCTGTAGCTGCATCCCGCGTCCGGCGGGGCGATCCGGCTGGGTCAGCACCAGGGTGATCTGGTGGCCGGCAGCGTACAGTGCTTCGAGCGCCACGGCGGCGAATTCCGGCGTGCCGGCAAAAATGATCTTCATGAAAAACTCCAGATGCGGCGCGAGCCGCCACGGTTACAGATTGCGTTTCTTGTGCGGGGCGCGGGCGAAGGCCATATCGTACAGCCAGTTCGGCAGCAGCCTGAGCAGCTTGGCCACCACGCCCATCTGCCAGGGAATGACGCGATAGCTGACACCCTCGGCGATGCTCTGTACCGCACGCTGGGCAAAGCGTTCGACCGGCATCAGGAACGGCATCCGGTAGCTGTTCACGCGGGTCATGGGGGTGTCGATGTAGCCGGGGGCGATGGTCACCACCTTGATGCCGGAAGCGTTCAACTCCACCCGCAGCGATTCGCAATAGCTGATGACGGCGGCCTTGGAGGCACTGTAAGCGCCGGCGCCCGGCAGTCCGCGGATGCCGGCTACGCTGCCGATACCGACCAGCCGGCAGCGACGGCGCTGGGCCTGCGGTTGCGCCTTCATGCGCGCCACGAAGGGCGTGAAGGTGGCGAAGGTGGCCGTGACATTGACCGCCAGGATACGCTCGAAGGCGGCCAGATCTTCCTGGTATTCGGTCAGCGTGCCTTGCGAGATGCCGGCGTTGGCGATGACCACATCGGCCATCCCGAACTCGGCCATGAAGGCTTCAGCGGCGGCCGCCAGGGCGGCATGATCTGTGACGTCCAGTACATAGATGCGATGGCGCTCAGGATGCGGCAGGCTGGCGCGCAAGGCTTCCAGTTCGGCGGCGCGACGGGCCACCAGGCCCAGCACGGCGCCGCGGCTGGCATAGGCCGAGGCCAGGGCCATGCCGATGCCACTGGAGGCACCGGTCAGGAAGACGCGTTCCTGGGTTGCAACGACGGGGAGGGTGGACATGCCTGCTCCTGAAGAGATATGAACAATTAGAACTCATTTCATCAATAGGCGTGAGTGCGAGCGAGTCCCGTTTGGGATGAAGTGCAAGGCGCGAATTTGGGTCAAGACTGGGCGTCTTGACCCAAATTCGTAACGCAGCAATTCGCCCAAACGGGCCGCTCCCTTCGGGTTCTGCTCAGAAAGGGCGCTGGCCGCGTTGCGCTCCTTGCGTGTGGCACCGCCACACGACGCGTCGCGCGCCTTGCCAGCGCCCTTTCTGAGCAGAACGCATCTCACGCCTATTGATGAAATGAGTTCTAGAACATCCGGGCGCCAATGAAAACGGCCCGCGGCCTTGCGGACGCGGGCCGTTCAAGACAGGTGAAGCTTATTTCTTTTTAGCGGCAGTGCTGCCAGCGGCCTTCTCAGCCGCGACCTTGGCAATGAGGTGATCCATCACCTGCAAGGCGGCGGCTTGCTGCATCGATTCGGGCTGGTTGGCCAGGGCCACGCCGACCACGGCCGGCGAAGTCACGTAGCGGCCATCGATGGCGATCATCGGCACGCCATCGACCTTGTAGGCTTCCTGCAGCTGGGCGGCGCGGCGGGCCTTGGTCTGGATGCCGAAGGAGTTGTACAGGTCGAGGAATTTCTGCTTGTCCAGGCCGATCTTTTCGATATAGGCCAGGATGGTCTTGTCGGTGTTGATGCGCTCACCATCAACGTGGATGGCGCGGAAGATCTTGGGGGTCAGCTCTTCGGCTTTGCCCATGGCTTCCAGGGTGTAGTAGAGCTTCTGCTGCGGCACGAAGGTATCGCGGAAGGCCACCGGCACCTTCTTGAAGTTGATCTTGTCGCCCTGCTTCTTGACCCAGGCCGTCAGCGACGGATCCCAGGCTGCGCAGTGCGGGCAGTCGTACCAGAAGAATTCGATGACTTCGACCTTGTTGCCGGAGTCGGTGGGCTGGGCCTGCTCCAGCACACGGTAGTCGCTGCCCACTTGCGGATTGGCCGGCGAGGCCGAGGCGCCGACGCTGGCAGTCAGGGCCAGCAGGCCGAAGCTGACCGCAGCCAGCAACTTTTGATGAAAACGCATGGTATTACCCTCTCTGATGGATAGTCGGTGGGAGCGGCCACTGGCCGTTCCGCGCCCGTCGTGCCGGTCGGTTATCCCCTGCCGCCGGCATCTACGGTGCAATCTGGTTTATTTGGGAATGCGCACGATGGCGGCATCGACCCCGTTATCGGACAACTTGCTGCGCGTGCGGTTCATCGCCTCGGCATGTTCGAAGGGACCGATGCGCACCCGGTACAGCACGCCACTGTCGGCGCTGCGTTCGGTGACCTTGGCCTCGAAGCCCAGCAGGGCCAGCTTGGCGCGGGCACTTTCGGCATCGGCCTGGTCGCGGAAGGCGCCGGTCTGCAGGAAGTAGGTCCACTTGTCATCGTTGGTGTCGTTCTTGGCGGCCGAGGCCGATGGCGTGGTGGCCGCAGGCTTGCTAGCGGTCTCGGCCGTCTTGGTCTCGGCAGGTTTGCTCGGCGCGGTGGCCGGCGGTGTGCTGGCTGGCGGGGCTTGCGGGGCCGGCGCCACCGGTGGCACCGGCTGGGCAGTGGCGGTGTTGGGCGGGACCGGGGTCTGCGACTGCTGCTGGTCGCGCGCAGCGTCGCGGGCGATGTCGCGGTTACCGTAGAGCGGACGGTTGGGGTCGGCCGCCTGGGCCGGGGTCGGGTCGGTGCGCTCGGGGCGCGTGACCTTGTTGACGAAGGGGATGGGCGACTTGGTGATCATCAATGCCACACCCACGGCGATCCCCAGGCCGACGATCAAACCCAGGATGAGGCCGAGCAGCGTACCGCCGGCCTGCTTGTGATATTTCGCGTTCAACGGTTTCACGTTTCTCTTTAGCTGCTTGTTTTAGCTTGTTTTACATTCTGGCCGGAGCCGATACGCCCAACAGTGCCAGGCCATTGCGCAGCACCTGGCGGGTGGCGGACAACAGCGCCAGGCGTGCAGACCTGGTTGGGACATCGTCGACCAGCACGCGTTCCGCATTGTAGTAGCTATGCAGTTCGCCTGCCAGATCGCGCAGGTAGAAGGCGACCTGGTGCGGTCCCAGCTCCTGCAGGGCGTGCGCCAGCATGTCCGGGTACTCGGCCAGCTTGGCCAAGAGCGAGGCTTCACGCGGGGCGGTCAGGAGCGACAGGTCGGCGCTGGTCTTGAGCGCCTCTTCATCCACCCCCGACTTGCCCAGCACGGTGCAGATGCGGGCGTGCGCATACTGGACGTAGTAGACCGGGTTTTCATCGGACTGCGCCAGCGCCAGGTCGACGTCGAAGACGAACTCGGTATCGGCCTTGCGCGAGATGAGGAAGAAGCGCACCGCATCGCGGCCGCGCGTCAAGTCGCGTTCCTGGCCTTCGACCGGCTCACCGGCCGACCATTCGATCAGGTCGCGCAGGGTGACGTAGGAACCGGCGCGCTTGGAAATCTTGACCTCTTCGCCATTGCGCATGACGGTGACCATCTTGTGCAGCACGTAGTCGGGATAACCCTGCGGGATGCCCACGCCCACGGCCTGCAGGCCGGCGCGCACGCGGGCGATGGTGCCGTGGTGGTCGCTGCCCTGGATATTGATGACCTTGCCGTAGCCGCGCTGCCATTTGTTGATGTGATAGGCGACGTCGGGCACGAAGTAGGTATAGGTGCCATCGGTCTTCTTCATGACGCGATCCTTGTCGTCGCCATAGTCGGTGGTGCGCAGCCACAGTGCGCCATCCTGCTCGTAGGTCTTGCCGGCGGCGACCAGCGCGTCCACGGCGGCGGCCACCTTGCCGTCGGCGTAGAGCGAGGATTCCAGATAGTAATTGTCGAACTTCACGCCGAAGGCTTGCAGGTCGAGGTCTTGCTCGTGGCGCAGATAAGCCACGGCGAAGCGACGGATCGATTCGATGTCTTCGACCTTGCCGCTGCCGGTCACCGGTTCGCCATCGCTGGCCGAAACGGTCTTCTGGTCCAGGAAGTCGCGTGCGATATCGGCGATGTAGTCGCCGTTGTAGGCCGACTCGGGCCACTCGGCGTCACCCGGCTTGAAACCGCGCGCACGCGCCTGCACCGAGGTGGCCAGCGTAGCGATCTGCACGCCGGCATCGTTGTAGTAGAACTCGCGCAGCACCTCAAAGCCCTGCACTTCCAAGAGTGACGACAGCGCATCGCCCAGCGCCCCCTGGCGACCATGGCCCACATGCAGCGGACCGGTGGGGGTTGGCGGAGACGAACTCGACCAATACCTTCTGGCCGGCACCGGCCGTGCCACGGCCGAAAGCCTCGCCCTGTTCGTGGATCACC
>NZ_BADI01000132.1:0-6079 GCF_000333555.1 Herbaspirillum sp. B65
AGCCAGTTCGGCGATGCTGCAAACGATCCGAGATCAGACTGGCGTTTGGTCGTGCGAACAAGCAGAGTCAAGCGGCGTTACTTGGATGACAGCCTGCAAGCCGCCACTGATTTCCTGAACTCGTTTTATCTGGATGATCTAGATCGCTTAATCCTGCAAGCAGAACAGAACCGTCCTTTTGGTAAGGCTTTGAAAGCCTATCTTGGCCCGGCGCTGCAAGAGCACAAGCGTGTGGATATCCTCACCAATCACACGACCATGGCTGCACTGGTCAGTGCCCAGCACTTACCCAGCGCACGATGGCCGACATCGCCAAAGCAACCGCTTGCCATGGCACAGCAGGCAGCCGTCTCGCATGTAGCTGGTTCGCTGAGAAAAGCTGAGGGGCTTGTCGGTGTCAATGGCCCCCCTGGGACCGGCAAGACAACGCTTCTTTGCGACGTGATCGCCGAAATCATCACTGAACGAGCGAGGCAAATCGCTTTGCTTGATCGTCCTGTTGCCTTGTTCGAAGATAAGATCAATGTCGCAGACAAGAGCTTCTATCCGCTCAAACCAAAAATAGTCAATGGCACGTCCATCGTCGTGACCAGCACAAACAACAATGCGGTCAAGAATATTACGCAGGAATTACCTGCACTAAAGAAGATCGCAGGAGAGTTCAAGTCAGCCGACTACTTCGCAGAAGTTATGCGAGAAGTATTCCGAGCACAGAAGGTGTTTGACGAAAAGAAGGAGCCAATCGAACCCTGGGGTGTCATCGCGGCAGCCCTGGGCAATGCCGGCAACCGGCGTTCGTTCGCAAGCGGATTCTTTCGCGATGAATACCTGACTCAACGCGCAGACGAGCAGGGGGATGGACAAGGAGAAAAAGCAGGAGAACAGCCGCCTGCAGAAGAGAAACCACCGTCGATGAAGCAGCTTCTTGAGGCTGCATCTGCCACCGAACAATACAGAAAATACCAGAGCGAATGGCAGACTGCCAGGCAAAACTTCTTGACTCTCCAGGCCGAGTTCAAAAGCAGTCGCGACATTCTCCTACGGGCAGAGAATGCTGCCCGGTCCATCGATGAGCAGCAGGACCGATTGGCGGGCCTTTGTGAGGAAGAACGAACGCTCGACGAGGACATTCAATCCCGTAATCAGGCCGCCTCAAAACAACGCGAAGCACAGCTCACGCAGCGGGCAATCGTTGACGGGGCTCGCACTGTTCTGGAACAACTGCGTACCAGCACGCCTATCAATTTATGGGACCGTTTGCTGAACTTGTTCGGCCGTGAGAGCCGTCGGATGAGAAAATTGCGGCAATCCCTAGAAGAGCCGATCCAAGCTCTGGCAAACGCTTCAACTATCTTGGCGGACATGTCCAAGGAGGCCGCGAATGCTGACGCTCAGTTGAAGCAACAACAAGAAAAAAAGAAATTGATCTCTTCCGCCCGCCTGGTGTTGGAACGGGAATTGGACACCCATCAACGGGCACTTCAGGCTGGCTATGCGATGGGGGCAAAGCACTTTCCAGACTCCCAATTCTGGAATCTACCAGCTACAGAGCGGCATCGCGCCAGCCTAGCTGTGAGCCCTAAGTTCGACGATCTGCGGGCAAAGCTTTTCCTCCAGGCTGTAAATTTGCATCGTCTTACAATACTGGCCAACGCAGGAAAGTTCATCGCGAACCTGCGAGCAGTGAATAGTATGCTCACTGGTGGCTCACGCGACAAGCTCTCGCCGGAGCAAAGGCCGCTGCTGTGGGACGCCTTCTTCTTTGTCGTTCCCGTCGTTTCCACTACCCTCGCCTCGTTTGATCGGCTGTTCGTAGGCATGGGACAAAACAGCTTGGGATGGCTTCTGATAGATGAAGCTGGGCAGGCGACACCTCAATCAGCAGCGGGCGCAATCTGGCGCTGCCGACAGGCCGTCATTGTCGGTGATCCTCTACAAATCGAGCCAGTGTTCACTGTTCCTCGCAGCTTGACCGAGGAGCTGCGGCACCACCATGACGTAGAACCAAAATGGTCGCCTATCGACGAGTCTGTACAGACACTGGCGGATCGCATTACACCGTTCGGCTCCTGGGTCGAAACCCGTAGTTCATCAAAGGAGGATTCTTCAGAGCGGCTGTGGACTGGGATGCCATTACGCACCCATCGCCGCTGTGACGATCCAATGTTTTCGGTCGCCAACCGCATCGCCTACGCCGACCAGATGGTACAGGGCCGTGTCGACGAATCGGGAGTACCTACGCCGCGGGACTTCTCCAGCAGCCTAGGCGAAAGCGCATGGTTTGACGTACGTTCAACGCGAGTGAATCACCCCGTGTCCGAGGACGAAATCGCTTACCTTCTCACTTGTTTAAAGAGGTTGCAGCGAGAGAGAGACGAAAAGACTAAGGTCTACGTGATCTCACCTTTTCGCAAGGTTTCCCAGGCATGCCGAGAACGTGTAAGCGGTGCTGGAATTAACGGCATCGAATGCGGCACTGTCCACACGTTTCAGGGTAAGGAAGCGGATATTGTCTTTCTGGTGTTAGGTACTGCACCAGACCAAACGGGGACCGGGGCTCGCGGTTGGGCAGCGAGCAAGCCGAACCTGCTCAATGTAGCAATCACCAGAGCGCAATGTCGGTTGTACGTGATCGGAGATGCTAGCCAGTGGGGCCACTTGGACTACTTCCGCGAATTATTAAACGCAGTACCCAAAAGAAGCGTTAAGGAAATTGGACATAACCATGAATAAGTGGCTATCAATTACCTCAACAGCTCCAACCGGACCCATCTTTAGATATCATTTGATAGCGCCTACCAACTGGCTAGCTCAGTGGGTAGCTGGAGCGAAAACTCCGATTTAAAAAAACATAACACCATGTTTATAAAGAAATTTTTTTAAATTAGGTTTATAAGACATCATCCTGATGTGAATATCGCCGCTACACCGCCTCAACAGCCTCGCTAGCATTCTCGAAAGGAAGATAGCCCTTATAGATTAATTGATAGCGGACCACTGAGGGGTGTACCGCATATCGACGAGCGACAGCCTCCATGTCCTCTGGCGTGGGATTGGCCACATCCAGTTCTCTCTGTATGTCATCAAAGGGGCACAGCAAACTGTTTGCAAAGGCGCGCTGGAATCGTTGTCGGTCGCTTTTCGAGCGGCTCACGATACCAAAATGCTCCTCCTGTGCCCACACGGCATCCCCTAGCTGACGCATCAGCTCAAAGCGTAGCGATACCGGCACTTTGTTTTGGAGCGCGACACGCGATTTGCCCTGGCCATCGATGCGGGCTGTATAGGGCAGCTTCCTCGCTGTTGCGGTGGCGGCTTTGATATCGTCCCAGCGAATCTTGAGCAGTGCCGCCAATTCGTCATTGTTAAGCGGCCCGCCCACGATACCGATGATTTTTCGGAGATGGTCAGCGGCAACCTCAGCCATCCGCCACGGACTGACAGCGCTTGGCAAAGCCTGACTGGACAAAAAACCATTGATCTCTGCGGCCATACCAAGATCAATCTCCAAGGTCGATGCCTTGGTGGCTTCGATCACCGTGTGCAATGTCTGTGGACAGTTCGCACCTGGAACTGCGCGTGCGGCTTCTTCAACGCCGTTTTCACCAGCAATCTCTTCCAAGTCAACCAAGGCATTGATCACCGCGTCCGGCGCCATGTCGGCATCGAACCCCAGACAAGCCTCCAGCCGCCTCCAGCCGGCCAGCTCCGGGTCGCTACGTTCTCTGGCGATTTGGGCGACCAGGGTTTGAAGAGCCTCGCCATCAGCCATCTTCGCGCAATGACCAAGAATCGCAGCCAACAGCGCATCCAGCTCCCTTTCATAGTCATCCGCGGGCACCACACTGACTGGAAAATCAAAATAAGCCTGTGGACCACCCACTGTCTTTTTCCCGACACTTGGAGCAAAAGCGATGCGATCGCCAACGCTGTAAATCATGACGCGCGGCCAGAGTTCACCACCTGCGGCAGAATTCAACTCATGACGCAAACGCCAATCGATCGACGGAAGGCCATTCCCGCTAAGGGTTTCCCAACGCAGGCGCCACCAGTTATCCGCCAGCCAGAATGCAAGGGTGGTGGCCGAAGCACGAAAGTAATCGCGATTGGTCCCTTTACCAATATCCGCAATTCTTGAAATCACCGTGTGGCCGAGTTGCAATCTGAACTCGGCCACATCGTCAGTGGGATCTGGCCAGTTGGCAGAAAAGGTGAAAGAGCGAGAGGTATTCATCGATAAAAGGCTTCTGCCGCGGCAATAGCTGATGCCAACCCGGCATCATAGAAGTTTGCAAGACCCATTTCAGCATTGAGCACTGCCCTGGCGCGCACTAAAACATGGCGTGCAAATGCATCGTCAGGCAGTATCGGATAGCCGTGATACTGAAACTGTCCTGCATTGGTAATGCGTAGCTCGTAAATCCAACCAGTGTCAGCCAGTGTCCACAGCAAGCTCGGTGCACCTTTATTGTCTTGCTCCGACCAAAGCCCCAGTTTGACTGCCCGCGCCAAGAGCAAGGGCACCTGTCCCCATTGGCTCTGATCAAAATTTGCATGTTCGTCACAGTATGTCCGCTCAACATCTTGTCCCTGATAAGGTGCCAATCCGTACGCGACTGGATGGAATTTATGCTTGGCCGAAGGCCCATAGGATACTTGCCCTGAAAGTGCCAATCTCTGGCTCAACGTGGGCACGGCAGCAATCAACCTGCGATGTGGATTATTTCGAGACCGCGAAACCACGACTCTTGAAGGCGGTTTTTTTCTTGCCATTACTCACTCTTCATCATTAGCGCCGCACGCATGTCGCGTCAATCAACGTGCAACCGGTCATGGATCGAGAACCTTAGTTGCACTTCTTTTACTGGATTTTGCCGTGAGTTGCGATATCCCTGGGCTGAGCGTGACTCATTTTAGCGCAATCATCCCTCAGGGGCTCGCCATTGGTGCTGAAGAAATGAGCATCGGATCCATTCAGGAAAACATTCATATTCTTGTCCATATAACATTGTCCTGATCTCATCGTCGCGCAGGTCAACGGCCACAGCACATGCATTACAATGCGCACTCTTTTAGCTGGCCAGCGATGCTTTCTCCCTTTCAATGCCCACCCATACGTTCCTTGCAGTCTTCCTCTTATCGGTAATTTCACGGCGCATTGCCAGTGTTTTTTCGTTCCCGAGGCGCAACAACGGCGTGATGATACCGGTCCTCCCGATGCTGATCTTGTCCTCAGGCTCCCAGGAAGTGCCTGCCAGCCCGGCGAACACGGCATAATCTCTCTTTTTCGTCTCTGCACGACCTGCAAGCAAGGATTCCCCCGATGCTGTCCAACAACATGAAACGCCTGGCGGCCCTGCACTGGCCCTACAAGAAGCGGCTGGCCCTGGCATTCATTGCCATGATCGTCACCGCCGCCACCGAACCGGTAGTGCCCTATATCTTCCAGGTGCTGCTGGACAAGGGCTTCGTGGGCAAGCCGGCCTTTTCGCTGTGGCTGGTGCCGGCGGCGGTGATCGGCATCTTCTTCATTCGCGGCATCGCCACCTTTACCAGCTCCTACATGATGACCTGGGTCTCCACCCGCATCCTGAATGAACTGCGGCGCCAGATGTTCGCCCGGATGCTGGACCTGCCGCTGCACTTCTATGCCACCAATACCGTGGGCAAGGTCATCAACTCCATGATGTTCGAGGTGCAGCAGATCATCGACATGGTGACCAAGGTGTTCACCTCCATCCTGCGCTCGGCCCTGACGGTGCTGGGTCTGCTGGCCTGGCTGCTGTACCTGAACTGGGTGCTGACCATCGTCACCCTGGTGCTGCTGCCGCTGGTGACGCTGGTGGTGCGTACCACCGGCAAGCGCCTGAAGAAACTCAACCGCGATTCGCTGGCGGTCAATGCCGAGATGACCCAGGTGATCGAGGAAACCACGCGCGCCCAGCAGGTCATCAAGATCTTCGGCGGCCAGGACTACGAGAAGGAACGCTTCAACCGCCGCGCCGAGAACCTGCGCAGCTACACCATGCGCATGACGGCCGCCTTTTCTTCCACGGTGCCCATCACCCAGCTCAGACCG
>NZ_BADI01000131.1:0-1791 GCF_000333555.1 Herbaspirillum sp. B65
GAGTTCGGCGCCATCTACACGCCTTCGGTACTGACCAAGCTGATGCACTATCGTGGCGAGCGCCCGCTGTTCGACCTGTATGGCGTAGAAGAGGAAATCGAACGGGCACTGGGACGGCGGGTGGACCTGAAGTCGGGCGGCTACCTGATCGTCGACCAGACCGAGGCGATGACCACCATCGATGTCAACACCGGCAGCTTCGTCAATGGTCGCAACTTCGACGACACCATCTTCAAGACCAACCTGGAAGCGGCGCACGCCATTGCACGCCAGTTACGGCTGCGCAATCTGGGCGGCATCATCATCCTGGACTTCATCGACATGGAAAGCACGGAGCATCGCCAGGCCGTGCTGGCCGAGCTGGGCAAGGCCTTGCAGCGTGACCGCACCAAGATTTCGGTATCGGGCTTCTCCACCCTGGGGCTGGTGGAAATGACCCGCAAGCGCACCCGCGAATCGCTGGCCCATATCCTGTGCGAAACCTGCCCGGCCTGCAAGGGACGCGGACAGGTCAAGACCTCGCGCACGGTGTGCTACGAAATCCTGCGCGAAGTCATGCGCGAAGCCAAGCAGTTCAACCCGCGCGAATTCCGCATCCTGGCCTCGCAGGTGGTGGTGGACATGTTCCTGGAGGAAGAATCGCAACACCTGGCCATGCTGGGGGATTTCATCGGCAAGCCGATTTCCTTGCAGGTGCAGAGTGATTATCAGCAGGAGCAGTACGACATTATTCTGATGTAAATTAATTTATACTTAATATTCAATAACTTAAGAAAATATAAAAACGAACATATACGAATAAATACCCACCTGACTACCCATTTCTGCTTGACAAAAAAGCCCAATATTCGTTAATGGGCTTCAGATTGACAACACCCCGTGTTTTCGAACACGGGGTGTTGTTTTTCAGGCGTAGGTCATTCGTGGATGGTCGATAGTGCAGAAACCAAGCAAGGTGAGCATTTTTGCGCTGTAGTCATTTTTGTAGGCAGGCCGAGGCACTAAACAAAACTGCGTTCTACCGTTTCCTCGCGTCGGGCATAGATGCGCTTGCCCCCCCTCGGTACGACGCCGTTCATCCACATTCTCCTTGGAACGCTCCCCCACACGTGGCGCGTTACCACCTTGACCGGATTGGCGCCATTGGTGCATTGCTCGCGTACCTTGCAGCCCCGGCATTGCTCTGGACTGGATTTGTATTGCCGATACCTCTGCCGATTGGTTGGGCTGTAGCGCAAGAATTGGCCTTGCGGGCAGATGTATTCGCCCGGTAAGCATCGTATTCATACGCTTGCTTATTGAACGTACCTGGCTTGTGGTTGGGCGTGCGGTAACCCATCACCCCAGTGATTCCGTGATTGTCCTGAGCGGATTCTACTGTTCGGTGTAGCTAATTCTTGGGGCAAGTCACCGTAAGTGCACTGACCGACTGGTATCATGACGTTTTGCCTAGTCCATCGACCAAGTAATCAAGATCACCCATTATCAAGACCCTGGCAGGGTGAAAGTGAAAATAGAAAGGTTAGACCCAAACTTGAGCATCACGAATGGTGCCCTTGGGCAGCAGGGTGGTGATGGCGCCCTTTTGCACGATGACTTCGGTGCCTTCAGACACTTCGATGGTGATGTAACCCTCGGCCACCTTGGTGATGCGACCCAAGAGACCACCCGAGGTGACCACTTCGTCGCCCTTGGCCAGGGCGTCCATCATGGCCTTTTGTTCTTTCTGACGCTTCATCTGCGGGCGGATCATCAGGAAGTACAGGACCACGAACATCAGGATGATCGCAG
>NZ_BADI01000130.1:0-14104 GCF_000333555.1 Herbaspirillum sp. B65
CGGGCTCGCGGGTGGCGCGCTCGATGTGTGCCCAGGCACGCCACAGGCCATCCAGTGCGATGCCGTCGGCCGGCGGGTTGAAGGCTGGCGCCATGAAGGTTTCCAGGCAGTGCGCGATGGCATCCATGCCGGTAGCGGCCGTCATCAGCGGCGGCAGGCCCAGGGTCAGTTCGGGGTCGCAGATGGCCAGCCTGGGCACCAGGTACGGCGAGATGATGCCGACCTTGCGGCCATCGTCGAGGATCAGGATGGCGCCCCGGCCGACTTCGCTGCCGGTACCGGCAGTGGTCGGGATGGCGATCACCGGGGCGGTCTTGGCCGTGATGTTGGCCAGGCCGCCTTCGATGAGCGCAAAGGACTTCAGCGGGCCTTCGTGGGTGCCGCAGACGGCCACGCCCTTGGCCAGATCGATGGAGGAACCACCGCCGACGGCCACGATGCCATCGCAGCCATGCTCACGGAACAGCGCCACAGCAGTGCGCACCGCGCCTTCGTTGGGATTGGGCGGGGTCTGGTCATAGACCACGGCACCAGCACCATCCTTCAACTGGCCCAGGACCTTGTCCAGCAGGCCGGCATTGCGGATGCCCATGTCGGTCACCAGCAGCGGCTTCTTGATGCCGAGGCGGTCACATTCCTGCTGCAGCAGCGCCAACGCGCCGTAGTCGAACTGGACCTGGGTGATGTAGTTGATAAGTGCCATTACATAGCCTTGATTTATAGATGTCGCCATCGGGGCCGCTGTCTGCGGGCTGGGTCGGCAACCTGCCAGGAGCAGCTCTTCCCTCTCGGGCCCGGCTTTGGAAAGCCAGACTCTAAGCCATCGCAAGGCCCTTGGCTAATGAGAGCTGTTGATATGGGTATAACCAGGGCTCATACTGGAGCCCGCTTCCAAGGATACCCCATGCACACCACCCTACCCTCGCTGGCCTCCATCACTTCCCGCCTGCACCTGCGCCAACTGCGCCTGCTGATCGCCCTGGCCGACCACGGCTCGCTGCTCAAGGCCGCCGAGCAGGTGGCGCTGACCCAGCCCGGCGCCAGCAAGGCTCTGCAGGAAATCGAAAGCACCCTGGGCGCACAATTGTTCACCCGCACCAATCGCGGCCTGGAAGCCACCGAGCTGGGCCATTGCGTGATCCGCTATGCGCGGCTGATCCAGACCGACCTGACGCACCTGCGTGAAGAAATGTTATCCATCATGCAAGGCCACGGCGGCCGACTGGCGGTGGGCACCATCATGGGCGCGGTGCCGCTGCTGACCGATGCGCTCACGCAATTACTGGAAGCACATCCGACGCTTTCCGTGGAAATCGTCGAGGACACCAGTGCGCGGCTGCTGCGCCTGCTGGACCAGGGTCGGCTGGACCTGGCGATCTGCCGCACCAGCATCAGCCAGCGCCCGGACCTGTATGACGCCTTCAACATCCACGAGGAAGAGCTGGCCGTGGTGGCCAGCGTGCAGCATCCGCTGGCAGCAGCGCCCAGCCTGCAACTGGCGGACCTGGCGGACTCGCGCTGGGTGGTCTACTCGGCCAACATGCCCATGCGGCTGACGCTGGAGCGCGAATTCCACGATGCAGACCTGCGCTTCCCGCTGCACCTGATGGAAACCACTTCGGCCTTCACCACCTTGTCGCTGCTGCAGAAGAATCCGCACTTCGTGGCGCTGCTGTCGGTGGACGTGGCGCAGTTCTGCACGCGCTTTGGCATGACGCGCATCCTGCCGCTGAAGTTGCATACGCGCAGCGAGCCCTACCAGCTAGTGACGCGGCGCGGGACCTTGCTCTCGCCAGTTGCCCGGCTGTTCCTGGACGGTTTTGCACGGACGGTGGCACCAGAAGTCTGAAGGCAAACAAAAAGCGCTCCCGCAGGAGCGCTTTCTGATCGATTCCGACACAACGATTACTTGTTCGGCTGCGGCGTAATGCGCAGGTAAGGACGC
Organism: Herbaspirillum sp. B65; assembly: GCF_000333555.1. Classification (NCBI taxonomy): domain Bacteria; kingdom Pseudomonadati; phylum Pseudomonadota; class Betaproteobacteria; order Burkholderiales; family Oxalobacteraceae; genus Herbaspirillum; species Herbaspirillum sp. B65. Next base: position 1,946 of record NZ_BADI01000130.1, read on the forward strand.
GGTGCCTTGTAGCCCTTCGGATACTTCTGCTTGATGACTTCCTCATCCTTGACCGTCAGCGGGATGATGACGTCGTCGCCATCCTTCCAGTTGCCCGGCGTGGCCACGGTGTAACCGTCGGTCAGTTGCAGGGCATCGATGACGCGCAGCACTTCGTCGAAGTTGCGGCCGGTGCTCATCGGGTAGGTGATGATGAGGCGCACCTTCTTCTTCGGATCGATGACGAACAGCGAACGCACGGTGGCGGTTTCGGACTGGTTGGGGTGGATCATGTCGTACAGACCCGCCACCTTCTTGTCCACGTCAGCCACGATGGGGAAGCCGACCACGGTCTGCTGGGTTTCCTCGATGTCCTTGATCCACTGGTTGTGGGCCTCGGCGCCATCCACCGACAGCGCGATGGCCTTGACGTTGCGCTTGTCGAATTCGGGCTTCAACTTGGCAGTCAGGCCCAGCTCGGTGGTGCAGACCGGCGTGAAGTCGGCCGGGTGCGAGAACAGTACGACCCAGGAGTCGCCCGCCCAGTCGTGGAATTTGATCTTGCCGATCGAGGATTCTTGCTCGAAATCCGGTGCGGTATCGCCCAGGCGCAACGTCATGGTGGTCTCCTTGGTGGACAGAGTGAAAACGGGAAGGCTGACTATAACGCGAGGCCAGCCTCAGGCCAACGACTATAAAGTGGTTTTCAAATAACGCGATGCAATGTGGAACTACAGATTTTGCAGCGTAGAAATGAATCTGTCGGCATCCTGGTAACCGATCACGCGGCGCGACGTCAGTTCCCGGCCGTCGCCATCGAAGAACATGATGCCGGGCGGACCGAAGAGCTTGAAGCGCTTCAACATGGCGCGGTCGTCAGCATTGTTGGCGGTCACGTCGATCTGCAGCAGCAGCATCTGGCCAAAACGTTCCTTCACGCGTGGGTCGCTAAAGGTGAAGCGTTCCATTTCCTTGCAGGACACGCACCAGTCGGCATAGAAATCCAGCATGACCGGGCGGCGCTCACCGGCAGCATTCTGCTGTAGCGCTGCATCCAGCTCGGCGCTGGAGCGGATGCGCACGAAGTCGGTAGCCCCCGTCGCGACCGCCTGTCCGCGCAGATGCGACAGCGGTGTTAGCGGATCACGTCCGCCCGTGGCGACACTGACCAGTTGCAACAAGCCCAGCGTGACCACAGCCAGTCCGAGCGCCCGCGACATCCATCCGGCCGGGCGCGTCCACAGCAGGAAGGCGCCATAGCCGATGCCCAGGGCCGCCCAGCCCGCCACCTGCAGCCAGGCGGGGATAACCGGCGAGACCATCCACAGCGCCGTGCCCAGCATCAACACGCCAAAGAAGCGCTTGACCGCATCCATCCAGGCCCCGGCACGCGGCAGCAGCGCGCCGGCGGAAGCACCGATCAGCAGCAGCGGCACGCTCATGCCGGCCGCCATGGCAAACAGGGCGCTGCCGCCCAGCAACACATCGCCGGTCTGACTGATGTAGAGCAAGGCGCCGGCCAGCGGGGCGGCCACGCAGGGGCCGACGATGAGGGCCGAGATCGCGCCCATCACGAATACCCCCAACCACTTGCCGCTGCCGCCGCCGGAGGCGGTGGATAACCTGGATTGCAATGAGGCGGGTACTTGCAGGGTGTAGAGATCGAACATCGACAAGGCCAGCCCAGCCATCAACAGGGCAAACGCGCCCAGCACCCAGGGATTCTGCAGATAGGCCGACAATCCCTCGCCGAGCATTCCGGCCACGACGCCCAGCGCGGTGTAGATCAGGATCATGCCGAGTGAATAATCGAGCGAGAGCAGGAAGCTACGGCCACGTCCGCCTCCCGTCGCCGGCTGCTGGCCAACGATGATGGACGACAGGATCGGCAGCATCGGCAGCACGCAGGGCGTAAACGCCAAGCCGATACCCAGCACGAAGAACAGCGACAAGATCCGCCATAGCTTGCCGCCCTTGAGCACCGCTGCGATGCCGTCGATGTCACTACCGCCGGCGCTCTGGCTAGCACCGTCGGCACCGGCCGGGCTCACACTCTGGTCGATGGCCTGGGCCGACATCGCCAGCTTCAAGGTCATCGGTGGATAACACAAGCCCTTGTCGGCGCAGCCTTGCGACACCGCCAAAACGACGAAATCCTTCACTTCCCCGCTGACCGGAATACGCACGGTCACCGACTGGTGGTAGGTTTCGACTTCCTTCTGGAAGTTTTCGTCATACTTGCGTTTACCCGCCGGAAACTGGGGTTGCCCCAGCGTGGCCCCTTCGGCGCTGAAGTGGAAACGATCCCGGTACATGTAGTAGCCATCGGCGATGCGATAGCTCAGCTCCAGGGTCTGGGCATCGACCATGCGGCCGCTGAGCTGGAAGGCTTGTTCCGGCGGCAGGTAATCGTCTGCGGCCTGGGCGGCCTTGGCCACCAGCAGCCCGAGTAGCGCCAGGAGCGCCAGCACGATCAGCAGGGGAAATCTTGTCAGGCGCTCGCGCCGGTTGATGCGGTTCAACGGTAGTCCTCGTTCTAAGGGGGCGGTCTGCGCTTACACGCGCAGGGGCCGGGCGGTCTCATCTTGCATCCACGCCAGATAAGCAGGCAACCCTGCCGTGATGGGCAGCGCAATGATTTCCGGCACGTCATAGGGATGGAGTTGGACAATCGCCTGCTCCAGTTCCTGATAGCGCGCCTGGGTGGTCTTGATCAGCAAGGGGAGCTCGGTATCGTGCTGGACCTTGCCCTGCCAGCGATAGACCGACCTGGCCGGCGCCAGGATATTGACGCAGGCGGCCAGGCCTTGTTCCACCAGGGCATCGGCAATGCGTTCGGCCACTGCCTGGTCGGGCACATTGGCCAGCACCAGCAGCGGCTGATTCAACAGGGAAGCGGACATGGATAGGTCTCCTTGCAGAAGCCGTATTCAACCACATCCAGAGGCCAGGCGTGACGGTGCCAATCAGCCAGATGAAAGAAAATACCGGCGCGCCAAACAAAAAAGCCAGGCAGAGCCTGGCTTTTTGTCGATGATGCAGCGTCCGGTGAATTATTCAGCGGTCGGCGCGTCAGCAGCGTCGGTGACTTCCGGACGATCGACCAGCTCGACGAAGGCCATCGGTGCGTTGTCGCCTTGACGGAAGCCCATCTTCAGGATGCGCAGGTAGCCGCCGTTACGGGCAGCGTAGCGCGGGCCCAGTTCGGAGAACAGCTTGCCGACGATTTCGCGGTCGCGCAGGCGGTTGAAGGCCAGACGCTTGTTGGCCAGGGTGTCGGTCTTGCCCAGGGTCAGGATCGGCTCGACGACGCGGCGCAGTTCCTTGGCCTTCGGCAGGGTGGTCTTGATGGCTTCATGACGCAGCAGCGAGACAGTCATGTTGCGCAGCATGGCCAGACGGTGGGACGAAGTACGATTCAGTTTGCGGAGACCGTGACGGTGACGCATGGTAATTTCCTTTCAGGTTACAGTTTTGATCCAGTTCTTCTATCGGCAGGCCAGCGTTGCTGTCCGGACCGCGGACCGGTAAATGACGGATAAGAGTTTTTTGCTACGGGTATGACGATAACTTCAGGTACTGCTTGGTGTCGGCCTGGGGGCGGGGACTTTCATCGACGCCCGCCAGGCGACATGAATTACTTTTCCAGACCGGCCGGCGGCCAGTTTTCCAGCTTCATGCCCAGGGTCAGGCCACGCGAAGCCAGGACTTCCTTGATTTCGTTCAGCGACTTGCGACCCAGGTTCGGGGTCTTCAGCAGTTCGTTTTCGCTGCGCTGGATCAGGTCGCCGATGTAGTAGATGTTCTCGGCCTTGAGGCAGTTTGCCGAACGCACGGTCAGTTCCAGATCGTCGACCGGACGCAGCAGGATAGGATCGACCTGCGGTGCGCGCGACGGTGCTTCTGCCGTCGCTTCGGTGCCTTCCAGGGCGGCGAACACATTCAGTTGATCAACCAGCACGCGAGCCGATTGGCGGATCGCTTCTTCCGGGGTGATGACGCCGTTGGTCTCGATGTTCATGACCAGCTTGTCCAGGTCGGTACGCTGTTCCACGCGAGCGGATTCGACCGCGTAGGACACGCGACGCACCGGCGAGAACGAGGCATCCAAAATGATGCGGCCGATGGTCTTGTTGGTGTCTTCGGACAGGCGACGAACGTTACCCGGCACGTAGCCACGGCCCTTTTCGACCTTGATCTGCATGTCCAGCTTGCCGCCACCGGTCAGGTTGGCGATGACGTGATCCGGGTTGATCAGTTCGACGTCGTGCGGCAGATCGATATCGGAAGCCAGGACGGCGCCTTCGCCTTCCTTCTTCAGGGTCAGGGTGACTTCGTCACGGTTGTGCAGCTTGAAGACCACACCCTTAAGGTTCAGCAGGATGTCCACGACGTCTTCCTGCACGCCGTCCAGGGACGAGTATTCGTGCACCACACCAGCGATGGTCACTTCGGTGGGAGCGTAACCGCTCATGGTCGACAGCAGCACGCGACGCAGCGCGTTGCCCAGGGTGTGACCGTAACCACGTTCGAACGGCTCCATCACGACCTTTGCGTGACCGGGGGCCAGGGTTTCCACTTCGATGATGCGGGGCTTCAACAAACTGTTTTGCATGAATTGTCCTTTTCAATACCCTCGGCTCGTTACACCGATAAGGCTGATGGCAGTTCGGAAAAATGCCCACCATGAGGTGGGCACAGGGGTACGGCGGTACGACGAATTAACGCGAGTACAGTTCGACGATCAGCGATTCGTTGACGTCGGCAGCGATTTCGCTACGGTCCGGAGCGGACTTAAAGGTGCCTTCCAGCTTCTTCGAATCCACGGAAACCCACTGCGGGAAACCGTTCGATTCGGCCAGCGACAGGGCTTCGGCGATACGCACTTGCTTCTTGGCCTTTTCGCGGACGGCAACCACGTCGCCAGCCTTGACCGAGTAGGAAGCGATATTGACGACTTGACCGTTCACGGTCAGGGCCTTGTGGGACACCAGCTGACGCGCTTCAGCGCGGGTCGAGCCGAAGCCCATGCGGTAGACGACGTTGTCCAGACGGGATTCCAGCAGCTTCAGCAGGGTTTCGCCGGTGTTGCCCTTGCGGCGGTCGGCTTCAGCGAAGTAGCGGCGGAACTGGCGCTCGAGGACGCCGTACATGCGCTTGACCTTCTGCTTTTCGCGCAGCTGGTTGCCGTAGTCGGAGGTGCGGGCGCCCGAGGTGCGGCCGTGCTGACCCGGCTTGGAATCCAGCTTGCACTTGGAATCCAGCGAGCGGCGTGCGCTCTTCAGGAACAGGTCGGTGCCTTCGCGGCGGGAGAGTTTTGCTTTCGGTCCGATATAACGTGCCACGGTATTTCCTTTATCAATGACGTCCCATGTTGCCGGACGCTAGTCTGACCTGTATGCGGCCAGACAGTGGTCTTAAGAACAAAACCCGCCAAGGTGATTGGCGGGTGATTTGCCTGCGCTTTTGCCTGACGAACAGGCGAAAGCGCAAGATTATACTACAACTTAGATGCGACGGCGCTTCGGCGGACGGCAGCCGTTGTGCGGGACCGGGGTCACGTCCTGGATCTGGGTGATCTTGATGCCCAGGTTGTTCAGAGCGCGCACTGCGGATTCACGGCCCGGGCCGGGGCCCTTGATACGCACTTCCAGGTTCTTGATGCCGCATTCGATGGCAACCTTGCCGGCGCTTTCAGCGGCGACCTGGGCTGCGAACGGAGTCGACTTGCGCGAACCCTTGAAGCCAGCGCCACCCGAAGTTGCCCACGACAGAGCGTTGCCCTGACGGTCGGTGATCGTGATGATGGTGTTGTTGAACGAAGCGTGAACGTGCGCGATGCCTTCAGCAACGTTCTTCTTGACTTTCTTACGAACACGCGATGCTGCTGCGTTGTTGGGGGACTTTGCCATAATTTCTTCCTTGAATCCGACCAGTGCTTGCGCCTGCCGGGATTATTTCTTCAGCGATTGAGCGGCCTTGCGCGGACCCTTGCGAGTACGGGCGTTGGTGCGGGTGCGTTGACCACGGACCGGCAGACCACGACGGTGACGCAGGCCGCGGTAGCAACCCAGGTCCATCAAACGCTTGATGTTCATGGACAACTCACGGCGCAGATCGCCTTCCACGACGAACTTGGCGATTTCGTCACGCAGCTTTTCCAGCTCGTTATCGTCCAGGTCCTTGACCTTCTTGTTGGTCGGAACGCCGGTAGCAGCGCAGATGTCTTGTGCGCGGGGACGGCCAATACCGTAGATGGCGGTCAGGCCGATCACGGTGTGCTGATGGTTGGGGATGTTAACCCCTGCAATACGTGCCATTCGTTATTCCTCGATCAATAACGTTAAGTTAACCCTGGCGCTGCTTATGACGGGGTTCGGTGCAGATCACACGAACGACGCCATTGCGCTTGATGATTTTGCAGTTGCGGCAGATCCGCTTGACTGATGCGAGCACTTTCATTGTGGCCCTCTTTCTTTCAATGTTTCACTGTTACTTGGTTCGGAACACGATACGTGCCCGGCTCAAATCGTAAGGCGTCAGTTCCACCGTTACCTTATCGCCAGGCAGGATGCGGATGTAATTCATGCGCATCTTGCCGGAAATATGGCCGAGTACAACGTGACCGTTTTCCAACTTAACCCTGAATGTCGCGTTGGGGAGATTTTCAAGAATCTCGCCCTGCATCTGAATAACGTCGTCTTTTGCCATTCCGTGTCTTCTTCCTCTGGAGCATGAGCCCGCTTATCGCGGTGTCATGCCACCCTTGAAATTAGCTTTGCGGAGCAACGATTCATACTGCTGCGACATCACATAGTTCTGCACTTGGGCCATGAAATCCATCGTCACGACCACAATGATCAGCAGCGATGTGCCACCGAAGTAGAACGGCACCTTCCAGCGTGCGATCAGGAACTCTGGCAGCAGGCACACCAAGGTGATGTACACGGCACCGGCCAGGGTCAGGCGCATCAGGATCTTGTCGATATAACGCGCGGTCTGGTCACCCGGACGGATACCCGGAACAAATGCACCACTCTTCTTCAGGTTGTCTGCCGTTTCCTTGCTGTTGAACACCAGTGCGGTGTAGAAGAAGCAGAAGAAGACGATAGCTACCGCATACAGCAACGCATGGATCGGTTCGCCTGGTGCCATCGATGCCGCCAGATCCTTCAGGAAACGAATGAAGGGATTCGACGTGTCACCCGAGGTGAACCAGCTGGTGATCGTGGCCGGGAACAGGATGATCGACGATGCAAAGATCGGCGGAATCACGCCAGCCATGTTCAGCTTCAGCGGCAGGTGGCTGCTTTGACCACCGTAAATCTTGTTGCCGACCTGACGCTTCGCATAGTTCACCAGGATCTTGCGCTGGCCACGTTCGATGAACACCACCAGGAACGTCACCAGACCCACGATCGCACAGATCAGGATTGCCGACAGGGCGTTCATCGAACCGGTACGGACCAGCTCGAACAAGCCACCCAGAGCATTCGGCAGACCTGCCGCAATACCGGCGAAGATGATGATCGAGATGCCATTGCCCAGGCCACGTTCAGTGATCTGTTCACCCAGCCACATCAGGAACATCGTACCGGTAATCAGCGTCACCACCGTGGTCAGACGGAAGGCCAGACCCGGATCCAGCACCAGGCCGGCTTGCGATTCCAGCGCCACCGCAATGCCCAGCGCCTGGAAGGTCGCCAGCACCAGGGTGCCGTAACGGGTGTACTGCGTGATCTTGCGACGACCGGCTTCACCCTCTTTCTTCAATGCTTCCAGCTGCGGCGAAACCACCGACAGCAGCTGCATGATGATCGATGCCGAGATATACGGCATGATCCCCAGTGCGAAGATCGTAAAGCGCGACAGGGCACCACCGGAGAACATGTTGAACATGCCCAGAATGCCGCCCTGATTCTGCTTGAACAGCTGCGCCAACTGCGTCGGATCAATACCCGGAACCGGGATATGTGCACCGATGCGATAAACGATCAACGCCCCCAGCAGGAACCACAAACGACCCCAGGGGAATCCTTTTGCGGCGCCTTTTGCTAATTGAGGAGTAGTTGCCAATTAATGCTCCGGGACCGGATCACTCAGCGATGGAACCACCGGCAGCTTCGATAGCGGCCTTGGCACCAGCGGTTGCGATCAGACCCTTGACGGTTACCTTCTTGGTCAGTTCGCCAGCCTTGATGATACGCACGACACGAGCCAGTTCCGACACGAGGCCGGCTTGCTTCAATGCCAGCACGTCGATCTCGGCGACGGGCAGCTTTTCCAGGTCGGACAGGCGCACTTCAGCCTTGTAGGGCGTTGCCAGCGACTTGAAACCGCGCTTGGGCAGACGACGTTGCAGGGGCATCTGGCCGCCTTCGAAGCCGACCTTGTGGAAACCGCCCGAACGCGACTTCTGACCCTTGTGGCCACGGCCGGCCGTCTTGCCCAGGCCAGAGCCGATACCACGACCGACGCGACGCTTAGCGTGCTTTGCGCCTTCTGCGGGTTGGATAGTGTTTAATTGCATGATTCGCTCCGTTCGCAAGCCGCGGCTTACGACACAACTTTCACAAGATAGGACACTTTGTTGATCATGCCGCGCACCGACGGGGTGTCTTCCAGTTCGGACACCGAGTTGACGCGACGCAGACCCAGACCGCGCACGGTAGCGCGGTGGTCCTGACGAGTACCGATCAGACCCTTGACCAGCTTGACTTTGATTGTGTTAGCCATCTCGATCACCTTAGCCCAGGATTTCTTCGACCGACTTGCCGCGCTTGGCAGCAATTTCAGCCGGAGTGTTCATCTTCGACAGACCGTCCAGGGTGGCACGGACCATGTTGTAGGGGTTGGTCGAACCGGTCGACTTGGCCACCACGTTGGTCACGCCCATCACCTCGAAGATCGCGCGCATCGGACCACCGGCGATGACGCCAGTACCGTCCTTGGCCGGCGAGATCATCACCGACGAAGCGCCGTGCTTGCCGATGACGGTGTGTTGCACGGTACCGTTCTTCAGGGTCACCTTGATCAGCTTGCGACGGGCTTCTTCCATCGCCTTCTGCACGGCCACGGGCACTTCCTTGGACTTGCCCTTGCCCATGCCGATGCGGCCATCGCCGTCACCGACCACTGCCAGCGCTGCGAAACCCATGATGCGGCCGCCCTTCACCACCTTGGTGACGCGGTTGACCGCGATCATTTTTTCGCGCATGCCGTCATCAGGCTTGTCGCTTTGCGTTTTCGATTGCATTTTTGCCATGATCGATAATCCTTAGAACTTCAGGCCGGCTTCACGCGCAGCCTCAGCCAGCGCCTTGACGCGACCGTGATAACGGAAACCGGAGCGGTCGAATGCGACTTCAGTCACACCGGCCTTCAGAGCCTTCTCCGCCACGCGCTTGCCGATCAGGGCAGCAGCGGCAGCATTGCCGCCCTTGCCGGTCTGACCTGCCAGCTGGGCGCGGACTTCGGCTTCCAGGGTGGAAGCGGAAGCCAGCACGTTGGCGTCGGGGCCGATGACGCTGGCGTAGATGTGCGTGTTGGTACGGTGCACAGCCAGACGATTCACCTTCAGTTCTGCGATCTTGGCGCGAGTCTGAGTCGCACGGCGCAGGCGAGATTGTTTCTTGTCCATCGTCAACCCCTATTACTTCTTCTTGGTTTCTTTGAGCGTCACCACTTCGTCAGCGTAGCGCACACCCTTGCCCTTATAGGGTTCGGGTTCGCGGTACGCGCGAATTTCAGCGGCGACCTGGCCAACCACCTGGCGATCGATACCCTTGATCAGGATTTCGGTCTGGGTCGGGGTCTCAACCTTGATGCCGGCGGGCATCTGGTGAACGATGGGGTGCGAGAAGCCCAGCGACAGGTTCAGCTTGTCGCCTTGTGCTTGAGCACGGAAACCCACGCCGACCAGGTTGAGCTTCTTTTCGAAGCCCTTGGTGACGCCGTTGACCATGTTGTTGACCAGAGCACGCAGGGTGCCCGACATCGCGTTGGCTTCGCGGCTGTCATCAGCCACTTCGAAGCTCAGCGAGCCATTGTTGTTGACCACCTTGACCTTCTTGGTCAGCGGTTGGGTCAAGGAGCCCAGCGGGCCCTTGACGGTGATTTGCTCTGCAGTGATGGTCGCTTCCGCGCCATTCGGCAGTGCAACAGGCATTTTACCTACACGAGACATCTTGCACTCCTTAGGCCACGTAGCAAATCACTTCGCCACCGACACCGGTTGCGCGTGCTTTGCGATCAGTCATCACGCCGCGCGGGGTGGACACGATTGCCACACCCAGGCCGTTCATGACGTTGGGGATATCGTCCTTGCCCTTGTAGATGCGCAGACCCGGACGGGACACGCGCTCCAGGCGCTCGATGACCGGACGGCCAGCGTAATACTTCAAACCGATTTTCAATTCAGCCTTGCCATCAGCGGCAACCACGGCGAAATCTTCGATATAACCCTCGTCCTTGAGGACGTTGGCAATGGCGACCTTCACTTTGGAAGACGGCATGACGACGGTAGTCTTGTTCACGCCTTGCGCATTGCGGATACGGGTCAGCATATCGGCGATAGGATCGCTCATACTCATTGCTTCTTCTCCTATTACCAGCTAGCTTTGGTCAAACCCGGGATTTCGCCGCGCATGGCGATTTCACGGACCTTGATACGGCCCAATCCGAACTTGCGGAAAGTACCACGGGGACGGCCAGTCAGCGCGCAACGGTTGCGCTGGCGGGTCGGAGCGGAGTTACGCGGCAGGGCCTGCAGCTTCAGGCGGGCTTCGTAACGCTCTTCATCCGACTTGGATTGGTCGTCGATAATAGCCTTCAACTCGGCGCGCTTGGCAGCATACTTCTTCACCATTTCTGCGCGCTTCTGTTCACGGTTAATCAGTGCCAGTTTTGCCATGGCATCCTCAGTTTCTGAACGGGAATTTAAATGCGGCGAGAAGCGCCTTCGCTTCGTCGTCGGTCTTTGCAGTCGTGGTGATGCTGATGTTCATGCCACGCAGTGCATCGATCTTGTCGTACTCAATTTCGGGGAAGATGATCTGCTCTTTCACACCGATGTTGTAGTTGCCACGACCATCGAACGCACGACCGGACACGCCACGGAAGTCACGCACGCGCGGCAGGGCCACGGTGATCAGACGATCCAGGAATTCGTACATGCGGGCGCCACGCAGGGTCACCATGCAACCGATCGGGTAGCCTTCGCGGATCTTGAAACCTGCGATAGCCTTGCGAGCCTTGGTCACCACCGGCTTCTGGCCAGCGATCTTGGTCAGATCGCCAACGGCGTGCTCGATGATCTTCTTGTCCGCAACTGCTTCGGACAGACCCATGTTCAGGGTGATCTTCAGGATGCGCGGAACTTCCATCACCGACTTGTACGAATACTTCGTGGTCAAATCGGCGACGACCTTATCTTTATAAAACTGTTGAAGACGTGCCATGATGTTTAAACCTTAACGACTTCGCCGTTGGACTTGTAAGCGCGGACCTTCTTGCCGTCCACTTCCTTGTAAGCCACACGATCTGCCTTGCCGGTCGCAGCGTTGAACAACGCGACGTTCGACACATGAATTGGCATCAGCTTATCGACGATGCCGCCAGTTGCACCCGTCATCGGGTTCGGACGGGTCGCCTTCTTTGCGACGTTCACGCCTTCCACGACGACATAATCGGTCCCGACGCGAGCAGTCACGACACCGCGCTTGCCCTTGTCTTTGCCGGTCAACACGATGACTTCATCGTTTTTACGAATCTTTGCCATGACCACTCCTTACAGAACTTCAGGCGCCAGGGAGACGATCTTCATGAAGCGCTCTGTACGCAGCTCACGAGTCACCGGCCCAAAGATACGGGTGCCGATGGGCTCCAGCTTGGCGTTCAGCAGGACGGCAGCATTACCATCGAACTTGACCAGCGAACCATCCTGACGACGCACGCCCTTGGCGGTACGAACGACGACAGCGTTATAAATTTCACCCTTCTTGACGCGACCACGCGGTGCTGCGCTCTTGACAGTAACCTTGATCACATCGCCAATGCCCGCATAGCGGCGCTTGGAACCACCCAAGACCTTGATGCACAGAACTTCGCGCGCACCAGTGTTGTCGGCCACTTCGAGCCGGCTTTCAGTTTGAATCATGATATTTCTTTCCCAACTAATCC
>NZ_BADI01000129.1:0-7340 GCF_000333555.1 Herbaspirillum sp. B65
CCGGCCATACGCCATCCGCTGCTAACGAGGATGTGCAGGTTGATGATGCGACCCTGCTCATCGGCTTTGCCGGTCCCTTGAGCGGCCCCAACATGGGAGTGGGGCGCAGTATGCGTAACGGGGCGCAACTGGCCATCGATGAAGTCAACCGGCGTGGCCTGCGCATTGCCGGCAAGGTGTACCGGCTCAAGCTGCTTTCCCAGGATGATCGCGCCGACCCGGTCACGGCCGAGTATGTAGCCCGCTATCTGGCCAGCCAGCACGTCCTGGCCGTGGTGGGACACTGGACCAGCGGTACCAGTCTGGTGGCTGCGCCCGTCTATCACGCCGCCGGGGTGATCCAGGTGACGCCCTCAGCCATGAGTCGCAAGCTCACTGCGCTGTCCTATCCGCGCATCTTCCGCACCATCCCCAACAACGAAAGCATGGGACGCTGGTCGGCCCAGTACGCCGTGGGCAAGCTGGGGGTACGCACCGTGGTCACCATCGATGACCGTACCCCCTTCGGCCAGGGGCTGGCCGAGCAGTTTGCGCAAGAAATCCAGGCTCAGGGGGCGCAGGTGGTGGACCCGCCGCTAAGGTAAAGTATCCCGCGAAAAATTGAGCGGATTTGAAATCAAAATGATCAAATCTCCGAAGATAGCGATATTTGTCTCGAAAATATTTCAAGATAGCCTCAAATAACATCTATTTTTTGAAAGTCCACCTATGTCCTTGACTGATTTCAGTTCCAACGCCGGCTACCCCGCACTACGTATGCGCCGGATGCGCCGCGACGCGTTCTCGCGTGCGCTGATGGCCGAAAACGTCATCACCAGTGCCGACCTGATCTATCCGGTGTTCGTCCAGGAAGGCCAGAACCTGCGCACCCCCGTGGCCTCGCTGCCGGGCGTGGAACGCCTCTCGCTCGATACGCTGCTGCCGGTGGCCGAGCAATGCGTCAAGCTGGGCGTGCCGGTGCTGGCGTTGTTCCCGGTGATCGACCCGGCCTTGAAAACCCCCGACGGCATCGAAGCCACCAATCCCGATGGCCTGGTGCCGCGCGTGGTGCGCGCCCTGAAGGACCGCTTCCCCGAGCTGGGCGTGCTGTGCGACGTGGCGCTGGACCCCTACACCAGCCACGGCCAGGATGGCGTGCTGGATGACACCGGCTACATCCTCAACGATGAAACCCTGACCCTGCTGGTCAAGCAGGCGCAAACCCAGGCCGACGCCGGGGTGGACGTGGTCGCGCCCTCGGACATGATGGATGGCCGCATCGCCGCCATCCGCGCCATGCTGGAAGCCAACGGCCACATCTACACCCGCATCATGGCCTACTCGGCCAAGTACGCCTCGGCCTTCTATGGCCCCTTCCGCGATGCGGTCGGCTCGGCCGCCAACCTGGGCAAGGGCAGCAAGTCGACCTACCAGATGGACCCGGCCAACAGCGACGAAGCCCTGCGCGAAGTGGCGCTGGACCTGCAAGAAGGTGCCGACATGGTGATGGTCAAGCCGGGGATGCCCTACCTGGACATCGTGCGCCGCGTGAAAGATGAATTCCGCGTGCCCACCTTCGCCTACCAGGTCAGCGGCGAATACGCCATGATCAAGGCCGCCGCCCAGAACGGCTGGCTGGACCACGACAAGACCATGATGGAATCCATGATGGCCTTCAAGCGCGCCGGTGCCGATGGCGTGCTGACCTACTTCGCGCTGGATATCGCGCGCAAGCTCAAGCAAGGCTGATCTCCCTCCACGCGCCAGGCCGATGACCGACGATCTCGATGGCGACCGCTTCCTGCAGCTACGGCCACGCCTGTTCGGCGTGGCCTACCGCATGTTGTCCTCGCGCAGCGATGCGCAAGACGTGCTGCAGGATGCCTGGCTACGCTGGCAGGCCCAGGACCGGCAGGCGCTGGCCTCGGCCGAAGCCTGGCTGGTGACGGTGGTCACGCGCCTGTGCATCGACCGCCTGCGCCAGTTGCAGCAGGAGCGCCAGCACTACGTCGGCCACTGGCTGCCGGAACCACTGGTGGGGTTGACCGAGCCTGGCCCCGACATCGACCTCTACGGCCAGGCGCAGCTCGCCCCCTCCCCGGAAGCCCTGCTGGAACAGCAAAATGACGTTTCCTTCGCCTACCTGCTGCTGCTGGAGCATCTGAAGCCCGAGGAACGCGCGGCCTTCCTGCTACGTGAAGTTTTCGACAACGACTATCCCGACATCGCCGCCATCCTGCAAAAGTCCGAGGCCAACTGCCGCCAACTGGTGCATCGCGCCCGCGCACGGCTGGCACGACAGCATACCGATGCCAGTGGCAAACCAGTGCGCGCCGCCACCGGCCCGGTCACGCGTGAGACCCACGCCCTGCTGCTGGAAAAATTCCTGCACGCCGTACAGAGCGGCCAGCGCGAGGCCATGCTCGGCCTGCTGGCCGAAGACGCGCGCCTGATCGGCGACGGCGGCGGCAAGGTGGCGTCCTTCCCGCATCCGCTGGCCGGTGGCGAACGCATCTCCTGGCTGTACTATGCCAACGTGCGGCGTCTGGCCGCGCGCATCGTCTATCGTGCGACCTGGATCAACGGCAGTCCGGGCCTGCTGCGCTACATCGATGATGTGCTGGAATCGGCCCAGGTGCTGGAAACCGACGGCACGCATATCCACGCCATCTACGTGGTGCGCAACCCCGACAAGCTGGCCGCCATCGCGCAGCAGACGCCGCAGGCCTGACTCTTTCAGGTTTCTTCACTTCTTTTTGATCGACACTGTCACAACGGGATATCCCTGTGCGTCTAGTGGAGGAACAGCGGCGATTGGCGCCGTTGTCACCTCACCCTAGCTGGAGAATTCCCATGTCCGACTTCAAGCAACGCCTGCCCCATGCCAAGCTGGCCGCCCCCGCCTTCAATGCCCTCATCAAGGCCAGCGAAGCGGTACACCAAAGCGGCATCGATCCCAAGCTGGTAGAACTGGTCTTCCTGCGCGTATCGCAACTGAACGGCTGCGCCTTCTGCACCGACATGCACTCGCATGAGCTGCTGCAACAAGGCGAAGACCAGCAGCGCCTCAACACCCTGGCGGCCTGGCGCGAAATCCCCTTCTTCACCGACGCCGAACGCGCCGCACTGAACTGGGCCGAGCTCTTCACCCACCTGCACCAGCCGGATGGCGACCAGGAAGATGCCGCCTTCGCCCTGTTGCAGCAGCACTTCAGCGATACCGAGATCGCCAACCTGAGCTTCGCGGTCGCCATCATCAATGCCTGGAACCGCCTGGGCGTGGCCATGCGTCCGCAGGTGCCGCGTCGCGCCTGAGCCCGGCCTGAAGCGCTGAAAAAAAACGCACCCCGGTCACCCGGGATGCGTTGAACATGGTCCGATCCACATCGGACCGCTTGCTCAAAACCTGGCCGGCGGCGGCTTGCAGTGTGCCGCCGGGCTTGTCATCTCAACCTGCCCTCACTTCCACAGCGCACACTTGGACTCCGCCTTGGTCATGTACGCTTGCTCGCCGGGGATGGTCTGGACCAGCTTGTAGTAATCCCAGGGGCGCTTGGACTCTGAAGGTTTCTTCACTTCCATCAGGTACATGTCATGCACCATGCGGCCGTCCGGGCGCACCACGCCATTACTGGTGAAGAAATCTTCGATGCGGTACTTGCGCAGGTACTCCATGACCTGGTCGGCATCGGTACTGCCGACCGCCTTGACGGCCTTGAGGTACTGGCCCACGGCCGAGGCGTCGCCGGCCTGGAACATGGAAGGCATCTTCTTCATCTTCAGGAAGTAGCGATTGGCCCAGGCCCGGCTCTGGTCGTTGAGATCCCAGTACCAGCCGTCGGTGAGGTACATCCCTTGCGTCAATTGCAGACCCAGCGAATGGGTATCGTTGATGAAGATCAGCAGGCCGGCCAGCTTCATGGTCTTGTTCACGCCGAATTCATTGGCGGCCTTGATGGCATTGATGACGTCGCCCCCGGCCACGGCCAGGCCCAGGATCTGCGCCTTGGAGGACTGCGCCTGCAACAGGAAGGAAGAAAAATCCGAAGTCGCCAGCGGTACCCGCGTAGCCCCCACGACGTTGCCGCCATTGCTCTTGACGACCTCGCTGGTGTCCTTCTCCAGCGAGGTGCCGAAGGCATAGTCGGCCGTCAGGAAATACCACGACTTGCCGCCCTGGCGCGTAATGGCAGCACCCGTGCCGCGCGCCAGCGCCGTGGTGTCATAGGCGTACTGGATGGTGTAGGCATTGCACTCCTCGTTGGTCTGGCGCGTGGTGCCGGCGCCCACCGAGAGAAAGACCTTCTTCTTTTCCGCTGCCACCTTGCCCATGGCCAGGCTGGCCGCCGAGTTCACGCCGCCGACCAGCATGTCCACGCCATCACGGTCGAACCATTCACGGGCCTTGTTGGCGGCGATATCGGCCTTGTTCTGGTGGTCGGCAAAGACCAGTTCCACCTTCTTGCCGTTGATGGTGCCACCGGCATCGGCAATGGCCATGCGGATGGCCTCGACGCCGCCCTGGCCGTCGAAGTCGGCATAGGTGCCGGACATGTCGGTGATGAAGCCGATCTTGATGGTATCGCCCGCCGCCTGAGCGGATGGCAGGGTAGCTGCGCCCAGCAGGGCACAGGCGGCCGACAGCGCGGCGCGCCGGATGAATGCGGTCATGGGTCTCCTCCTCTTAGGGTCTGCGGATGGGGTTCTTGTTACGACCCCGCAATCGAGTGCGGGGAAGGTCTTGCAGGACCGGCAGGCCACCGCCGGTCCGGGTAGGTCTACAACAACCGGATCAGCCCACGGTGGCGCGCGTCTGTTCACCATCGACCAGGCGCAGCAGGCCCAGCGGGTTGGCGTTCTGCAGCGGAGCCGGCAGCATCGCATCCGGGTAGTTCTGGTAGCACACCGGGCGCAGGAAGCGCTCGATGGCCAGCGTACCGACCGAGGTGCCACGCGCGTCGGACGTGGCCGGATACGGGCCACCGTGGACCATCGCATCGCACACCTCGACACCGGTGGGGAAACCGTTCAACAGCAGGCGGCCGGCCTTCTGCTCCAGGATCGCGATCAGGTCCTGGTTGCCTTGCAGGTCGCCGATCTCGGCTTGCAGGGTGGCGGTCAGTTGACCATTCATCTTGGCGGCGAAGTCCAGCAGTTGTTCACGGCTTTCCAGCTCGACGATGACGGTGGAGGGGCCGAACACTTCTTCTTCCAGCGGCGCTTCCTTGGAGAACAGCAGCGCGGCATCGGCCTTGAACAGGTGCGGCACGGCCTGGGTATAGCTGGTGCCGCCGGTGGCGATGACCTTCACGCCCGGCAACTGGCTCAGACGCGCCACGCCGCCGTTGTAGTGGGTCAGGCCGCCGCTGTTGAGCATGGTGGCCGGGTTGCTGCCGCCAAAGGCCGCCGAGAGCTTCTCGATGAAGGCGGTCAGTTCCGGCGAACGCACGCCCAGCAGCAGACCGGGGCTGGTACACAACTGGCCCACACCGACCGTGACCGAACCGGCCAGGTCCTTGGCGATGGCCTCACCGCGCACCTTGAGCGCTTCGGACATCAGGATGATGGGGTTGATGCTGGACATCTCGGCAAACACCGGGATCGGCTGCGGTCGGGCCGCAGCCATGTCGCACAGGGCGCGACCACCGCGCAGCGAGCCAGTGAAGCCCACGGCCTGGATGCCGGCGCTCTTGACCAGCTGGGCGCCCACGCGGTCGCCATAGATCATATTGAAGGTACCGGCGGGCATCGCGGTCTTCTTGACGGCGCGCTCGATGGCATTGGCCACCAGTTCGGAAGTGACCAGGTGGCCGCTGTGGGCCTTGAACACCACCGGGCAACCGGCGGCCAGGGCCGCAGCGGTATCACCACCGGCCACCGAGAAGGCCAGCGGGAAATTGCTGGCACCGAACACCGCCACCGGGCCCACGCCGATCTTGTACTGGCGGATGTCCGGGCGCGGCAGCGGCTGGCGTTGCGGCAGGGCGGTATCGATGCGGGCACCGTAGAAGTCGCCGCGGCGCACGACCTTGGCAAACAGGCGCATCTGGCCGCTGGTGCGGGCACGTTCGCCGGCCAGGCGCGGGGTCGCCGGCAGGGCGGTTTCGCGCGAGACGGCGGCCAGGAAGTCGTCGCCCAAGGCGTCGATTTCATCGGCGATGGCTTCCAGGAACAGGGCGCGCTGTTCGGCGGCAATGGCGCGGTACAGCGGATAGGCCTTCTCGGCCGCATCCACGGCGGCGGCCACTTCGTGCTCGGTGGCAGTCAGGAAGGGGGTTTCGAAGAGGGCACCGGTGGTCGCGTCCACGCTGTGCAGGGCGATGTCGCCCTGGCCGCTGCGCTGGCCGCCGATGTAGTTGTGTCCAAGAATCTTGTCGCTCACGTTGTGCTCCTGCTGGTTTCGTTGATACCGCCCGAGTTCGGGTCAGGCATGAAAGCTGCACTCGCATGGGGCGGGCACAGCTGAGGGGGAACTGCGGAACAGGCTGCCCTTGGCCGCTGTCCCGCGCTGCTCATTGTCGGCCATCACATGGATTGCTGCAGCATCTGCAGGTAATCCTGTTGCGAGGCCTCGCGCGGATTGGTCTTGTGGCTGTGGTCGGCCAGGGCACCCTTGATGATCTGCGGGAACAGGGATTCGCTCACGCCCAGTTCGCGCAGGCCGGCGGGCAAGCCCAGGCGACGGCTCATCTCACGAATCGCCGGGCCGATCTCGGCGCCGCTGGACAGACCCATGGCGTGGGCCATGCGCGCCATCTTGTTGTCCTTGACCATACTCGGCGCGCTTTCGTTGAAGGCGATGATGGCCGGCAGGAAGATCGCATTGAGGGTGCCATGGTGCAGCCTGGGATTGATGCCGCCCAGCGAATGCGACAGACTGTGCACGCAACCCAGTCCCTTCTGGAAGGCCATGGCGCCCTGCATGGAGGCGCTCATCATGTTGAGCCGTGCTTCGCGGTCGCCGGGCTCGCGGGTGGCGCGCTCGATGTGTGCCCAGGCACGCCACAGGCCATCCAGTGCGATGCCGTCGGCCGGCGGGTTGAAGGCTGGCGCCATGAAGGTTTCCAGGCAGTGCGCGATGGCATCCATGCCGGTAGCGGCCGTCATCAGCGGCGGCAGGCCCAGGGTCAGTTCGGGGTCGCAGATGGCCAGCCTGGGCACCAGGTACGGCGAGATGATGCCGACCTTGCGGCCATCGTCGAGGATCAGGATGGCGCCCCGGCCGACTTCGCTGCCGGTACCGGCAGTGGTCGGGATGGCGATATCAATGTTTGGGCCAGGTGATGCCCACGCTTTTCATTCCCTTGGCCACATCCATTTCTGGATGGGCCAGCACCACGTCGCGGTAGGATGGGCTGCCG
>NZ_BADI01000128.1:0-1856 GCF_000333555.1 Herbaspirillum sp. B65
GCGCCGCCCAGGAAGATGACCACCAGCGCGAAGCAGAACGACACCAGCAGCCGGTTGCCTTCCTGGACGAACTGGCGGCTGTCACTAAGCCAATCCACACTGGTGCCAGGCGGCAGTGGCTGCGATTGCAGGAAGGAAACCGCTTCGCCCATGCTCACGCCGGGCGCTGGCAGCAGTTCCAGCGTGGTCGAGTTCATCTGATTGAATTGCGCGAGCTGGTTCGCCTGCGGCCACATTTCCACATGGATCACGGTGGCCAGCGGTACCATTGCACCGGTGCTTGCCTTGACGTAGAAGCGCCCGATATCTTCCGGCGTCATGCGTTCGCTACCACGTACCTGGGGAATGACGTCGTAAGAGCGGTCATGGAAGTTAAAGCGGTTGACGTAGTTTTCGCCGACCAGCACAGCCAGTGTGTCAGCGATGGACTGCATGGTCAGGCCCATCTGACTGGCTTTGGCGTTGTCGATGGTGATATGGGCCTGAGGGCTGTCGTAAGACAGGTCGTTCTGGGCGTAGAGGAACAAGCCGCTGGCATAGGCCGCATTCTTGATCTTCTCACCGGTTTCATAGAGCGTCTTGAAATCATCTGGTGAACGCAACACCATCTGCACCGGCAAGCCACCGCTGGAGCCGGGCAACGGCGGCAATTGCACGGCAGTCAGGGTCTCGCCGTCGATGGCGCCGCCAGCTGCCTGAATCTGGCCCTGGATGTCAGTCGCCGATCGCTTGCGTTCAGACCAATCCTTCAGGATCGCGCCCTCGATCATCATGTTCTGGCCACCGGCATAGTCACCGATGTTCATGAAGCTGCTGTCGAATTCCGGGATCGACTCGAACAGCTTCTCGATCTGTTGGGCATAGCGGGCCGTGTAGCCTACCCCGGCATATTGCGTGCCTTGGTGACGACGATGATGGCACCCTGGTCTTCGGGTGGGGGCAATTCGCGACGGGTACCCGCAAACAACACCAAGATGGCGACCAGCACGACTGCGCCGACCAGCAGGACCGCGCCGCGAGCGGCCAGTGTGTGTGCAAGGATGCGCTGATAGATTGCCGTCAGCATCTCCATGGAGTGTTCGATCCGCTTGGCCAGCTGGCCCTCACCTTGTCTGGAACTGAGCAGCATCGAGCTCATGACCGGCGAGAGCGTCAGTGCGACTACTCCCGAGACGATCACCGAGCCTGCCAGAGTGAAGGAGAACTCCTTGAACAGTGCGCCGGTGAGCCCGCCCATCAAGCCGATCGGGGCGTAGACCGCTGCCAGGGTGATGGTCATTGCGATCACCGGTCCGACGATTTCACGCGCACCGAGCAACGCCGCACGCAC
This sequence comes from Herbaspirillum sp. B65, assembly GCF_000333555.1. Classification (NCBI taxonomy): domain Bacteria; kingdom Pseudomonadati; phylum Pseudomonadota; class Betaproteobacteria; order Burkholderiales; family Oxalobacteraceae; genus Herbaspirillum; species Herbaspirillum sp. B65. Next base: position 1,331 of record NZ_BADI01000128.1, read on the forward strand.
AGGTGAAAGACCTTCCTCGATGTGGCGATGGATGTTCTCCACCACGACGATGGCATCGTCCACCACCAGGCCGATGGCCAGGACCATGGCCAGCAGTGTCAGCAGGTTGATCGAGAATCCGCAGGCCAGCATCAGTGCCGCCGTGCCGACCAGGGACAACGGGATGGTGACCACCGGGATGATGACCGCGCGGAATGTACCGAGGAACAGGAATATCACCACGATCACGATCGCGATGGCTAAACACCATGCCGCGATCCGCGCCCGGCCCGGTGATGGCCTGGCCGGCCACCCTCACTTCACCGCTGGTGGGGAATTCAAAACCGGCGATCATGTTGAGCAGCGTCGACTTGCCGCAGCCAGAGGGGCCGAGCAGGCAGAGGAATTCCTTCTTCTCCAACGCCAGACTGACGTGGTCGATGGCCAGCATGTCGGTGCCACGCTTGCGGTCCTTGAAGACCTTGACGATATCGTTCAGTTCGATGAATGCCATGATGCGATGTCCTTGATCGTTGAGGTGCGGTCA
>NZ_BADI01000127.1:0-817 GCF_000333555.1 Herbaspirillum sp. B65
TGCTGGCGGGAGCCATCGCTCACCAGTTCGCTGGCGGCACGGCGTGCGCTGGGGGCCCAGTGGGCGGGCCAGCATTGCAGTGCCAGGCGGGTGTAGGCTTCGTCCAGATAAAAGCCGGCGTAGCTGCGGCGACGCCAGGCCGCCATGCTGTGCGGCGCCAGTTGCAGCAAGCCCATGCAGGTGTACAGCGCCAGCATGGTCAACAGGGCGGCCACACCGAACCAGGTATTGGGGGCGTCGGCGATCTGCAATGGCAGCAGGTGGGCCAGCAAGGCCGCCAATGTCAGCGCGGCGGCGCCCAGCAGGCCCAGCAGTGCGCGCCGCACCCGCGCCGTACCGCTGCTGGCGGGCAGCCACAGCAGAGGCGCCCAGGCCAGGGCCAGCACGCCGCTCCACCACCACGGCCAGGCCGCATGGGGGCTGGCGCTGTGCAGGGCCAGCACCAGCGCCAGACTCACCACCGGCGCCAGGACCACACTCATGCCCGCGGGCTGCGCCGGGCTGTGCAAGGCCTGCAGGCGGGTCTCGCGCACCACCGAGGAAGCCGACAGGAAGGCGTGCGCCTTGTAGAGCGAATGGCCGATCAGGTGCAATGCCGCGAACAGATACAGTCCGGCCGCACACTCCAGCAGCATGAAGCCCATCTGCGCCACGGTGGACCAGGCCAGTTTGACCTTGATGCTGATGCGAGTGAGCATCACCAGCCCGGCCAGCAGCACGGTGCCGGCACTGACCAGCAAGAGCACGCTGCGCGCCGGCAAGGCCTGCTCCAGCAAGGGCGCAAAACGCACCAACACGAAGCCACCCAGGTTGACCA
>NZ_BADI01000126.1:0-2990 GCF_000333555.1 Herbaspirillum sp. B65
CCGAAGATCGCCAATCCATAGAAGGACAGGAACAACAGGATCAGCACCGGCGTGCCCTGGATGATCTGTATATACACCGCCGAGAGCAGCCGCAGCGGCGCCAGGTGCGAGGTGCGCATCAGGGCCACGATGAAGCCGGCGATACCGCCACCGATGAAGGCCAGGGCCGAGAGCAACAGCGTCCAGCGTGCCGCTTCCAGCAGGAACAGGAAATTATCCCAAGAAAATTCAGCCAGCATCACATCCTCCTCGGACGGGCCACGCCCAGACGGCGACGGCGTTTGAAGACCACCAGCCCGATCAGCCAGAAGGCCAGACGGAACAGCAGGGCCAGCAGGATGTAGAGCACCATCACCACCAGGTAGATCTCGAAGCTGCGGAAGGTCTCGGCGTCCAGCAGGTTGGCCGTGGCCGTCAGTTCTTCTGCCGAGATGGCCGAGACGATGCTGGAGGCCAGCATCATCAGCGTGAACTGGCTGGCCAGCGCCGGATAGACTTTTTCCAATGCCGGTGTCAGCACCACGTGCCGGATCACTTGCCAGCGCGTCATGGCCAGCGCCTGCGCGGCCTCGATCTGTGAGGGGTGGATGGCCATCATGCCGGCGCGCACGATCTCGGTGGAGTAAGCACCGAGGTTGACCGTCATGGCCACCAGCGCGGCGATGTTGGCATCGACCTGCACGCCGATGGAAGGCAAGCCGAAGAAGATGATGAACAACTGCACCAGGAATGGCGTGCTGCGGATCAGCTCGACATAGGAGCTGACCGCCAGGCGTGCCGGTCTGCTGCCGTGGATGGAAATGATGGCGCCGAAAATACCGACAGCCAAACCGCAGATCATCGATAGCGCGCTCAAGCGTATGGTGAGCAGCGCGCCGACCAGCAACTGATCCAGATGCTGGAAGATGAACGCGAACTGAAAATCGTATTGCATCGTGTGCTCCTCCGCAAACCCGCGCCGCCCGTTCATCCCCTGAGCGACGCCTGATCTGTTCTTCCAGGCGGCGCACGCCATGCGTGCGCCACCGCTTCTGCAAGGCAGTTTCAGGGATCAGACACACCGCAGGGTTGGGCAGCGGACCGGCCCACTTGCGCGAGATGGCATCCAGTTCGCCGTTGAGCTTGACGTAGTAGATGAAGTTGTTGAGCCACTGTTGCAGTTCGTAGGAACCCTTGCGCACGGTCATCGAATTGGGTTGCACCGAGTACGGGAACTTGACTTCGATCTTGCCCTGGCCACGGCTCTTGACGATCTCGTTGGCCATGGTGTTGGGGATGGAAATCGCATCGACCTGGTTCGACAGCAGCGCCTGGGTCACCGTGGAATCATCCTCGAAGCGCACCAGCACCGTGCCCGGGGGCGCCAGGCGGGTCAGCGCGGTATCGTTGGTGGAGCCGCGCGAGACGCCCACTTTCTTCTTCACCAGATCATCCAGCTTCTTGTAGTGGCTGCCCACCGGGCCGACGATGGAGAGCTCGAAGCCGCTGTAGGGAATGGTGAAGAGCACCGACTTGGCACGCTCGGGCGTGGGCGCCAAGGTCGCGGCCAGCATGTCGACCTTGCCCGACTCCAGCGCCGGGATACGGGCCGGCGGCACCAGCGGCACGATCTCCACCGGCAGGCCGAGATACTTGCCGATCAGGTTGGCCACATCGACGTCATAGCCGATGGGCGTACCCTTGGCATCGACCGAGCCGAACGGCGGCGTGCCGCTGACCACGCCGATGGTGATCTTGCCCTTCTTGGTCAGCTCGGCAATGCTCTGCGCGCTGGCGCTGGCGGCGGTAGCCACTGCGCAGGCGGCGGCCAGCGTCAATGCGAGGAATTTGGCGTTGAAAATCTTCTTGATACTCATCCTGGTCTCCTGAAAATTGCCGTGTGGACGGCAGTGCTTTGAGTACGATTGGCGCCGAACCCTGCAACGCTTGGCCGCTCGGATTCTTATGCCCTCCTGGTTGCTGCCTGCTTGATCCCTCTCGATCTCAGGTCTGTGGTTCTACTTGATCTACTGTTCCGCCCTCTTGCAAGGTCTTACCACTGATGTATTTCTTGGCCCTGACCGATGGGACCGGTTCCAGGCCCGCGCCTCAGACGACGGCGTACTGGCCGGACTTGCTACTGCGGAGTTTGTCGCCAATGCCGGCGATGAGTGCACGCTGCGGATGACTGCCCACGCTGGCGGTGGAGCCACGACAGATCAGCCGTGGATCCAGCAGGATCTCCATGCGCACCGAGCGCTCGCCACGGATGCGCACCAACAGGCGCTCGATGGCGATAAAGCCGATTTCATAGGTCGGTTGTTCGATGGTGCTGATGCCGCTGCCCACCAGGGGCGACCAGGACAGTTCATCGAAGCACAGCAGCCCGACATCCTCGGGAAAGCGCAAGCCCATGCTCTGCAAGGCCAGCGCAATCTGCAACGACACCATGCCATTGCCGGCCAGCAGCGCCAGCCGCCCCTGGCTACCGGCAGCGGCGCGCCGCAGGAAGAATTCGCGCAGCACCGTGGCCACATGGCCGGGCTGTTCCAGGTCGACTTCCAGGGTCTCGCCATGGCAATCAGGCCGCTCGCTCATGGCCTGCAGGAAACCCGCCTGCCGCCCCTGGCGCGAACTGACGCCATACAGCGGCTGCACCACCAGGGCGATATCGGTATAGCCCTGGGCCAGCAGGTGACGCGAACCCAGTTGCGCGGCCTTGACGTTGTCCAGCCCTACCAGGTCGAAGTCGCAACCTTCCACGTGGCGATCCAGCAGCACCACCGGAAAGGCCGCCTGCCCCAGTTCGCGCAGCGGCGTCACATTGCGCCCCTGGGTATTGAACAGCAGCCCTTCGACGCTATAGGAATGCAGGGCCGCCAGCGACTGCTTCTCGCGCGCCTCATCATTGCCGGTGTTGCACAGCATGAGCGTATAGCCATGCTTCTGGCAGGCAGCCTCGGCGCCATGCAGCACGGCCACCGAATAAGGGTCAGGATATCGCCACCAAT
>NZ_BADI01000125.1:0-2345 GCF_000333555.1 Herbaspirillum sp. B65
GGGCCGAAGCCAGTTCCCGCGAGATGGGCCAGTCCGACAGCAACCGCGTGGCCACGCTGGCCATGCGGGCCAATCTGGATAGCCTTTATCTGTTGATGTCCAAGCTGTATCGGCGCAATCCGGCCGAATGGAAAAAGACCGCCGCCAGTCGCGAAGAGGCCGAAAAGAAGGTGCGCCAAGCCATCGAGCAGCGCCAGGCCTGGCCCGAGCTGCAAGGCAAGCGCGATATCCAGGCCATGACACTGGCCTTGTCGGCTGATTTCAAGGGGGATCGGGTGGCAGCCTTCATCGATGCCACTGCCGATATGATCATTGTCGCCCACGGCAACAAGATCGAATTCTTCCTGGTCGACGGGCTCGATGCTCAGCATCTCTACAATGCCGCGCGCAATGTGGAAATCGCGGCCTGGATCCTGGCCAGCCGCCATAGCCCGGCTGGCGTGCCGCTGCTGCTCTCCGATGAGATCGGCAGCGAAGCGCGCAACCTCAGTTTCGAACGCGAATTCGGCAAGATCGTAGGGCGCCTGGATCTGTTGGCCGAATTCATGACCGAGCGTTATCGCCGGGCCGGCATCAGCTATGTGCAGAACCTCTTGGGTGGTTCATTCCTGCAGTTCCTGCCGGTGCGCTGAAGCGTTGGGAGAACTGGTCGGGCGCGCCGGAGCGATCACGTAGCAGCCGCGCCCATTGCCCTTGGCCGCATACATGGCCTGGTCGGCAGCCTGCAGCAGGCTGTCGGCGTCGCAACTGCCATCGCACACCGCAATGCCTACCGAGACCCCCAACTGGTATTCGCCCTGGGCCAGGTACAGCGGTTCGGAGACCACCTTGATGCATTTCTCGGCCAGCACCTGGGCGCCATGCTCGTAGGGCTGGCCGAGGTCGGTGATGAGCAGCACGAATTCGTCACCGCCGACCCGCGCCAGCGTATCGCCGTGGCGCGCCACCTGGCGCAGGCGTTGCGTCACTTCCTGCAGCACCAGGTCGCCGGCCTTGTGGCCCAAGGTGTCGTTGATGGGCTTGAAGCCATCCAGGTCCAGGAACAATAGCGCCACTCCGGTGCGGGCGCGGCAAGCGTGAGTAAGGGCGGCTTCCATGCGTTCGGCCAGCATCATGCGGTTGGGCAGGCCGGTCAGCACGTCGTGGTGGGCCTGGTGCTGCAATTCGGCCTGGTGCAGTTTGAGTCGCGAGAGCAAACCATTGAAGGCCATGGTCAGATGTCCGACTTCGTCACGCCGCGCCACCGGCAGCGGAGAGAGCGGCAATTCGCCACGGGTCATGCGATCCGCCAGGGCGGCGGCGCGCCGCAGCGGGCGGAAGAACCACACGTAGGCCAGGAACAGGAACAGCACCACTGCCATGCCCTGGATGACGCCGCCGCGCCCGATCAGGGCGCGCGTGTGCTCCACTGTCGGGAGCGCCGCCGCCAGCGGCAGCGTCACCGCCACCAGCCAGTCGGTACCCGGTACCGAGGAAAAGGCCTGGATCTCGTTGACGCCATTGGCCGCCAGGCCCACGCCATTGCCACGGAAGCCTTGCACAGCCTGGTCCATCAACGGGTCTTGCCCGGTGGGGGCCAATTGGGTGTAGAGCAGGGCCGCATCGCTGGCGGCGATGATCGTTCTCTGGGCGGGGGCAATCAGCAGGAAGCTGCCGCTGGGCCCCAGCCGGGCGCGTTGCAGGTGATCGAGGAAGCCTGGAGCATTCAGTTCGGTACTGCCGCCCAGCACGCCCACCACCTTGCCGTTGGAATCGCGCAGTGGGGTCAGCACGGCGATGATGGGCTTGCCGCTGGCCGGGCTGGTCAGCGGCGGACAGATCACGGTGGCGCCTTGCAAGACCCGCTCATAGTCGCCGTAGCGGGTCAGCGAGAGCGTGCGCCGGCCATTGAGGGCTGGGTAGTCGACCACGATGACGCCATTGCCATCGGCCACGAACAGTCCCTGGCCGAACAGGGGTTGCAATAGCTGATGGTCCTGCAGCCAGTGTTGCAGCTGGGCGTGATCAGCCAGCACGGCGGGGGTGATGTGCCGGGCCAGGCCTTCCAGGTAGCGCACCCGCTCTTGCACGCGGTAGCCGATGTCGTCGGCCAGGTAGCTGGCGATGGTGCTTTGCTGGTCGGCCGCGACCTGGGCTTGCTCCTTTTCCAGGAAGCCGATCAGGATGTAATAGCGCATGACGGCACTGCCCACGATCAGCAGGATGCCGAACAGGACCAGGCGGGTCGCCAGGCTGCAATGGATGCGCTTGATGTTCATCGGGAATTTGATCTTGTTGTTCTTGCTGGGAGCGTATTCGCTGTCCACTCTTCCGCTGTCATTGCCGGAAGTCGCTCCAAGACAACA
>NZ_BADI01000124.1:0-2543 GCF_000333555.1 Herbaspirillum sp. B65
CTATACCCGGTCTACGGCTCGACCAACAATCCCTGGAACGCCGGATGCACCCCTGGCGGATCCTCGGGCGGTTCGGCGGCGGCGCTGGCGGCAGGTCTCACCCCGCTGGAACTGGGCAGCGACATCGGCGGATCAATCCGCGTCCCCGCACATTTCTGTGGCGTGTACGGTCACCGGCCCAGCTATGGCCTGGTGCCCGCGCACGGACATGTTCCGCCCATTCCGGGAACGCTCACCCGCTACGAACTAGCGGCCAATGGTCCGCTGGCACGCTCGGCGCAGGATCTCGAACTCGCGCTCGACCTGATCGTGGCTCCAGCCGAGTTGGAGCGTCCGGCCTCGCGCCTGGCCATTCCACCGAGCCGTCATGAGCGTCTGCAGGATTTCCGGGTCGCTGTATGGGCCGACGACAGTGCCTATGCCGTCGACGCGCGAAGTCTTGAGGCCCTGCGCTCCTATGCCGACGATCTCCGCAAGCTGGGAGTCACGGTGGACGAGAAGGCGCGGCCGGATTACGACTGGAAGGCATCGGCCGATATGTACTTCGACATCCTCATGTCGATCTGCGCCAGCAGTATGCCTCCGCAGATTCTGAACATGCTTGCAGACAAAGCCGCGGCACTGCCACCCGACGATGCCGGATACATCGCACGGATGGGGCGTGTTATCCAGATGCGCCATTACCAATACTACGCCCTCGCACATGAGCGCGAGGTTCTCTATCGTGCGTGGCGCGATTTCTTTACGCACTACGATGTCCTGATCTGCCCGGCCTTCGCGACCGTCGCCTACGAGCATGATCGCCGCGGCGACGGCGACAGTGATCCGTTCACTGTCGGGCAATCCCGCTCGCACATCGTCAATGGCCAGCCGATTCCCTATTGGGATGGATTGCATTGGCCGTCGATGGCTGTGGTCGCCAACTTGCCAGCAACCGCCGTACCGACCGGACGTTTCATCGACGGCCTGCCGCTGGGCGTTCAGATCATGGGCCCCTATCTCGAAGACCGCACACCTCTGCGCTTCGCCCAGTTGGTCGAACAAGAACTTGGCGGCTTCATCGCTCCTCCCGCCTATCTGTAGTCGGTCCTGCCAAGTCACTGCAGACGGCCTGATGGATCAGCGTCGCTTCCCCCCTGCTAAAGGGGGGGAACGACCAACTGCGCCTCCCAACATTTCGCCGCCATCTCCGCAAATCCGTTAGGAAAGCAAACAACAAGAAATGCCTCCATGCGGCCCCAACGCATTTGCACACATCCTGCTGAAAAATAGAAACACGGAGATAAAAATGAGAGAAACAGCCCGCACCATGATCACCAACGCTTCCATGATCGGGGCAGCCCTGATCGTATCGTCAGCGGCTTTCGATGCAAGCGCGCAGCAATTACCTGATCTGGTAAAGCCGCCGTCTGGCATCAATCTCGGAAGTACCAGCTTCTTCGACGGCTTCGGGCCAAGCGAGCCGGGATTCGTTTATGTAGCGTATCCACGCTTTACGTTCGGCAACGACATCACCGACGCCAATGGAAAATCATCGCGCGCCTTCAACAACGCCAAGGTCAACACACAGGTTCTCGTATCGCAGTTCTCATACTTGACGCCATTGGAAATCGGGCCGACGAAGCTCGGGTTCAATCTGTTCGTTCCACTGGTCAATTTTTCCACTAGCTTCGACTCGCCGGGACTGAAGCTGCGGGACAACGGTCTGGGCATCGGCGATCTTACGTTCGGTGCGTATCTGCAAGGCAACCCCATCATAAGTGATGGCCATCCTGTCTTTTCCTGGAGAGCTGAGATCGACGTCATCGCACCGACAGGGGACTTCGACAAGCACAAGGATCTGAACCAGAGCTCAGGATTCTGGTCGCTCATACCGTATCTGAGCGTCACCTACCTGCCCACGGAAAAAACCGAAATCTCTCTGCGCTTCAACTATATGTATAACTTCAGCACGACCAAGTTTTCCAACCCACCGCCCATTCCAGGCTTGAACTTCGACAACGGGCAAGCGGGACAGGTCGGCTGGCTCAACTTCGCAGCTTCATACCGGGTCTTGCCATCACTGGCGCTGGGCGTGAACGGTTTCTATTACAAGCAGCTCACCGAAAATAAATTGAACGGCGTATCGATCGCCAACAGCAAGGCTGAAATGCTGTCCATGGGCCCCGGTGCTCATATCAGCATCTCGGAAAAGTCATTCTTGAACGTCAATCTCAACCTACCTGTTATCAATAAGAATGCGATCAAGGGGCCATCACTGGGGCTCCAGTATGTGAAGGTCTTCTGAACTGGAGCTGGACGGCCGCGACAAGCGAGCGGCCCGTTCGCCCCTATTCTCCGGCCAGGCACAATTGCGCTGAGAGCGGATGTGCCTGGTTGGGAAACCGCGCCTTGGGTCAGATCTGGACTCAGTATTTCCAGAAATAAAGCACGCCCGGAATGTGTTTCTCGAGATGCACGTGGGCATTGCCNTCCACAAAGCTTGGCAGAATCGATGAATAGTTTTCGCGGGATGGATTGTTCCCCCGCCCCGCATCGCGCTA
>NZ_BADI01000123.1:0-4537 GCF_000333555.1 Herbaspirillum sp. B65
GCTTGGCCCTTGCTGGAGCCGCCATCGTGGTGCCTTACGGCCAGACCAACGTGGCCTGGTTCGTGCTGCTGTCGGTGCTGGCCATCGTGGTGCTCTCGCGGTAATAAAATCATAGTTTATTAAACAAATCGATGTAATCACAATTCCCATTGCGCCGTCTTGGCGACTTACAGGGAGTTGATATGAAACTGCAAAATAAAAAAGTCCTCATCGTAGGAGGAACGTCTGGCATCGGTTTTGCAACTGCACAAGCAGCACTCATGCAAGGTGCAGAAGTCGTTGTGTCATCTTCAAAGAAGGAGAAGGTCGAAGCAGCCATTGCTGCCTTGGGGACGGGTGCAAGCGGAGTAGTATCGGACGTGAACAGTGCCAGCTCCTTGGAATCCTTGTTTGAGGAAACCGGACATTTCGACCATCTCGTTTATACGGCCGGCGAAAGCCTGCTGTTCGGCAATCTGGAGAGTATTGAAATGGTCGCCATACGCGATGCATTCAACGTGCGTGTGTTCGGTGCAATTGCTGCGGTCAAGGCAGCTCTTCACTATATACGTCCAGGAGGTTCGGTCGTGCTGACCAGTGGCATCGCCGGTGCGCGAGCGCCCAAAGGCTTGTCCATCGGTGCCAGCATTTGTAGCGCAATGGAGGGACTAACGAGAGCCCTTGCAGTTGAGCTCGCACCGCTACGAGTCAATATTGTCAGCCCGGGTTTTGTTCGTACACCGTTATGGGCCAATATGCCCGAGAGCGATCGAGAAACAATGTATCAACAAGCCGGTTCTGCATTGCTGGCAGGAAGAGTCGGTGAGGCAGACGAAATTGCCCAAGCCTATTTATATTTGATGAACAACGATTTTGTCACCGGGCAGACTGTCGTGATTGACGGTGGTGGCCTTCTCGTCTGAATGTCTCACCAGGATCAGTAGGTCGACGGTTCGATTGCGCCCATCAGCACCATAACAGAAGCGGCTTGCAGTGATGCAGGCCGCTTTTTTTGCTCTGCAATTTTTACACTTAATTAAGCACGCAGCCCCCGCCGGCTGTGCCAGGGCATCGGCGTGTTTGCGCGGGTTGCTCCCACAGGCTGCCATTAGCTGCACAAAAGGAAAATCTGATAGCGCGCAGGTCACCCTATTTTGAACGTGCTGACAAGATCCGATAAATTAGCGGCTTGATCTTCCATCGCAGTTGAGGCAGCCGCAGCTTCTTCTACCAAGGCCGCATTCTGTCGCGTCATCGTATCCATCTGCGTAACGGCTTGATTGATCTGCTCAATGTCAGAGGTCTGCTCTTGGCTAGCCGCCGTGATCTCTTTGACGATATTGCTTACCCTACCAATACTTTCGACGATGTCCTGCATCGTGCTGCCTGCTTGATCGACCAACTTGCTGCCGGCATCGACTTTATCAACCGAATCTTCTATCAAGCTCTTTATTTCCTTCGCTGCGCTCGCAGACCTTTGCGCCAAACCACGTACTTCGGAAGCTACGACGGCGAATCCTCGACCTTGCTCACCTGCACGAGCGGCTTCCACTGCGGCGTTCAATGCCAGGATATTAGTTTGAAAAGCGATGCCATCAATGACAGAAATGATATCCACGATTTTCTTGGACGAGTCGTTGATCGAACCCATGGTTTCGATCACCTTCGATATAACACTTCCACCCTGTATGGCAACTTCGGAGGCTGAAATTGCCAACTCATTTGCTTGTTGAGAATTTTCGGCATTGCGCGCCACGGTTAAACTCAGTTCTTCAATGGACGAAACCGATTCTTCCAACCCACCAGCCTGCTGCTCTGTTCGCGAAGAAAGATCATGATTTCCGATAGCAATCTGACGGGACGCCGTAGCGATGGTATCGGTGCCGCTACGCACTTTGGCGACAATGTCGGTCAAGCTGTCGCGCATGACCTTGATCGAAAATAACAGGCTCGTGCAATCTCCTGATTTGATTTCAATATTGGTAGCCAGATTACCGTCAGCGATCTGTCCCACAACGTTGACGGCATAAGCTGGCTCGCCACCCAACTGACGTAAAAGACTTCTGGCAATGACGTATAGGAATATCGAGACACAACCGACCGATCCTAACAATATAGTCAGCATTAGCCATTTGGCTGTGAGAAGCTCCTCTCGAGCATTTTTCTCGTCCAACTCGTTGCTCTTAGTGGTCGCATCAACCAAGCTGTTGATAGCTGCACGATGCTGGTTGTAATACTGTTTCATATTTTCCAGCGCCACTTTGGCGGTAGCCACATCGTTCTTTTCTAACGCTGGAATGAATTGGTCGAAGGCAATTCGATAGAAAGCCCTTGCAGGTTTGTCGGCAACTTTGAATTTGTCCAACAGCGAACTCTCAAGAGTTTGCCCTTCCCAAAACTTGTGCCGTTCCTCGTAATCCGTTTTAAGCGCCTGGAGTTTTTCTATGAGTTGTTTTCGGTCATCTGAAGTTGCCTCAAGCAATTGCAAGGAGGTCAAATATGACTCGATGATGTATTCCGGCGGCGGCAAAATATCCCCGATCAGATCTTTTCCCTGCACGATTCGCTGGTAGATCGGGCCATTCACCTGTAGGTGGCTCAAGGTTCTGAACGAGCAGATTCCGTATAACAAGAAACTCGCAATAAGTAAGGTAAGCAGCAATACAAACCGGTGAGAAACTTTCAATGCAATTTTCATCTTCCATTCCTAGGCGCAATTTTTTTTCTGTTAAGTCCTGCGCGTGAACTTGTATCATGAGCATTTGACGTCAGCATGACCTTCTCTTGGGGAAACCAAGCCGACGGCCTGGCTGACCGCCAGACCACGCTGGCATCTGCTCCTCCCCCGATACCAGCAAAAAACTCCATAAAATCTTCCGGCCCCTTCTCTACTCCTCACCGACAAGCCAAGAGAGCGCAACCGATCTTCAGGAAGAGACCGCAAGCTGGGCTGCCGCCGAGCAAAGGATCCTACGCACAAGATCGGCTTGCCGGTTGGTGCCGGTCTTGGCCAGTACCTGCTTCATCTGGAAGCGTACTGTTCCCAATCCGACGCCGCGGCGCTGCGCATACTCCTCCAACGTCACCCCGGACACAAACGCACTGGCCAGCCGAGCCTCCGCCGCGGTCAGTCCGAACAGCGCGACCAACGCCTCGGCCGGAACCATTCTCACCGAGCGTTCGCCACTGAGGCTGATCAGAACCAGGGGAGCGCCGCTCACGCTCGACTCATCCAACAAGTCGAAAGAAAGTTGCCAACGGTATTGGTCGATGTCGAGAGCCAGAAAGGTCGGTGCGACGCCGTCACCCTGACGGCACAGCGCATCGATCAGCCTTTGTCGCGCTTCGGGATGCGCCACATGCAAGCGTCCATCGCGCAGTTGCAATCCCCGCCCCTCCGCCATTTCGCTACGCGCCTTCTGGTTGAGCCACGCACGCCCCCGGCGACGTCGCAAACGATCAGGCCTTAAGGCATACGTTCGAGATAGCGCTGCACCAGCTGCTCTCCCGCAAGACGTTGCATCGTGGCCCTGCTGATCTGCATCGCTTGGGCGAAATGAGGCACTTGAGCTGCCAGACCATCGATCTGGCGGCCGGAATAATCAGTGTCATCGTCTGGTCGGCGATACAGAGAAAGGCCCATGTAGTGGTCTTGGCCGAGGCACCAGGCCCCGCCAAGAAACCGTCCGTATCCCATCAAGCGCATACGTTCCTGAAGCTGATGCCGGACGGACTCTTCTTCTTGTGAGAACAGATCATTATCCGAGACGATACGGCCAACACCCGCCGATATTCTCTTGGCGTCTATGCGCGGATTGCCTTCATCCCGAATAAGATTTCGGTACAGCAACATATCGGTGCGCGAATCATGGACCTGCCAGACGGTGTTGACCTTCTCTCCATTCACACGAAATTCCTGAAGCAAGGCGTGTTCGACCTCGAATTCGGCACATACCCGATTCATCAGATCGCACCACTGCGACGGCGTACTGGAGCACGCATAGAGTTGCAAAAGGAATGCGTTGCCTGGTTTGATGGCGTGACTACTGACTGGAATACTGTCCACTGAGTTTGCCTCCAGACAATTTCAGACTTGGCCCCATCGTTTCCCGTGTTCAGAACGGCATGGGGGAGGATCGCGCACCGCACGATAACGAAGAGACTTGCAAGGTGCCGTCATATTCTAATGGATCAACGGGCAAGTCCGGCAAGCAACGGGGCGGGAAAAGGGTGATTTGTTATCGCAGAGATGCCTTGATGTTCCACTCGGCAATATTGGGGGACTAAATTTGTCTTCTTATCCTATGTAGTAGATGAAAGAGAAGCCGCCGTCAGATGATCATTCGTAAATGATCATAATTATTTAGAGGAAACGGCGATGCACAAGGAAACCCCCATACACTTCAAGTCCGCGACTGAACTTCTGAAGTTGCTTCGCACCCGCCAGATCGGCGCTGTCGAAGTACTGCAACATCACTTGGAGCGGGTGGAACGCCTCAACGGCGATCTCAACGCCGTCGTGACCCAGGATGTCGAAAGCGCTCTTCGCGCCGCCCGG
>NZ_BADI01000122.1:0-2612 GCF_000333555.1 Herbaspirillum sp. B65
GAGAACCTGATCTTTGCCCAGATCGAAAAACGCACCATCCGTCGCTGGGGGATGCAGCACTGATGGATCTAGCAGTGATGGATGCTTGACCTTGCGACTCCCTACAAACTTATAAACTGACGACCTTTAGGAGACCAACATGAAACGACGTAGCTTTACCAGCNTCATGATCGCCAGCGCCCTGGCGCTGTCCGGCGCCTCCGGTGCCGCCCGCGCCGAAGCTCAGGAAGTACGCATCTCGCACGGCTATGGCCTGCTGTACCTGCCGCTGATGGTGATGCGCGACCAGGGCCTGGTGGAGAAGCACGCCAAGGCGATGGGCCTGGGCGATGTGAAAACCAAGTGGGTGCTGCTCGATGGCGGCAACGTCATCAATGACGCCATGCTGGCCGGCAATCTGGATATCGCCGGCACCGGCGCGCCGGGCTTCGTGACGCTATGGTCCAAGGCGCACGGCATCCCGCGTTCGGAAGTGGTGGGGCTGGGCGCGCTGTCGACTTCGCCCTTGTGGCTTAACACCAATAACCCCAACGTCAAGTCGCTCAAGGATTTCACGCCCAAGGACAAGATCGCCATCCCCGGCATCAAGACTTCGCTATCGGCGGTGCTGTTGCAGATGGCGGCCGCCAAGACCTTTGGCATCGAGAACTACGCCAAGCTGGACCCCTTGACGGTGAGCCTGTCGCACCCGGAAGCGATGGCCTCGCTGATCTCGGGCAAGACCGAGATCACCGCCCACTTCACCTCGCCGCCGTTCTCCTACCAGGAAGCCAAGGCACCCGGCATCACCCGCGTGCTGAACTCCACGGACGTGCTGGGCCACATCACCATCGACGTGGTCTTTGCGCTCAAGTCCTTCACCGACAAGAACCCCAAGCTGACCCAGGCCGTCATGGCCGCGCAGGAAGAAGCCAACGCCTACATCGCCAAGAACCGCAAGGGCGCCGCCGAGATCTTCCTGCGCGTGTCCAAGCTGAAGCTGCCGCAGGAAGAAGTGGAGCAGATGCTGGCCGACCCTGGTACCGAGTTTTCGACTACCCCGGTGGACATCATGCAATACGTGGTCTTCATGAGCAAAGCCGGTACTATCAAGACCAAGCCGGCGGTGTGGAATGAGATGTTCGTGCCGGCGTTCAAGGAGCGCAAGGGGAGTTGAACCACCTGCAACCACCTACAACAAGCACCGAGTCGCTGAGCTGAGATCATTGTTGAAGAGTCTGCATGTTTTATATTAAACTTGCAGACTCTTAATCATTAATGACTTCCTCGCGGGGTGGCTTCATGCAAAGCTGGACTCTTGAGCAGTTGCGTACTGCGACCGAGGCAGGTGGTGTGGCTGCCGTCAAGTTGCGGGCCGAAGGTGGTGGTTTCTATGTCCAGATCACCACCAAGAATAACGGCCAAGCCGTGCTGTCCCATGCGCGCAGCGATGAACCGCGTACTTTTCCCAATCCGCTTCCGGCAATTACCTTGTTGCGCAAGCTTGGCTTGATGGTAGGTACGTTTGATATTTCCAATTGGAACCCCGAACTCAAGCCCTTGGCGCGGACCCGGCCTGATCGGGCTGTGGCCATGAAGAATGCCCATGAAGCCGTCGAGCATGACCGCTGGTTTCGCTCGCAAGTAGAGGCGGCATTGACACAAGCCGATGATCCCGCCACGCAGTGGGTCACGCAGGAGCAAGCGCAAGCAAGCTGGGCCAAGAAACGGGCCAAGCTGTTGAAGCAGATGAAGAGGGAAAGTGATTGATCCTGCGCTGGCTTCCCACGGCGCTGCATGATCGCGATGCATTGATCGATTACATCGCGCAGCATAGCCTGCGCGCTGCGATTGATCAGGGTGACAAAATTGAGGATCAACTCCTGCATCTGGTTGCTCATCCCCTGTTGGGGCGAGCGGGACGGATCCACGGCACGCGTGAGCTGGTCATCGGTGGCACGCCCTTTATTGCCGTTTATCGTTACCGGCCACGTCAACGGGTCATTGAGGTGATGCGTCTGCTGCATGGCGCGCAACAGTGGCCTCCGGTTGAGGACTGAATGCCGCCGTATCTTCGTAGCAGGTGCAAGTCATTTGAATCCGTTCGACGTATAGCCTTCGCTTCCTCATGCCAGAAATCACCGCCCTCCACTGGATCATCGATGAAGACCGCCTCTTCACCGACATGGCCGACGCCCCCGACAACCCCTGTACCGCCTGCGGTGGCTGCTGCGCGCATTTCCGCGTGTCCTTCTATTGCGGCGAGCTCAGCGATGGACTCGGCGGCATAGTGCCGGTGGAGCTGACCAGCAAGGTCAATGACACCCTGGCCTGCATGAAGGGGACGGAACAGGGTCATGGCCGTTGCATTGCGCTCATCGGCGAACTTGGTCAGCGTGGCGTGGCTTGCAGCATCTACGACCGGCGGCCCAGTCCCTGTCGCGAGTTTTCTCCCTGGGAGGCCGATGGCCAGCCCAATCCCGAATGCCAGCAACGGCGCCACGCGCTGGGCTTGCCGGCGTTGGAGGCCCTGCCACCGCAGCAGGCTGCCCCTATCCTCGCCGCCTGACGCCTTACTGCGCCGGCTCTGCGGCGCACAGCGCAGCCAGGGCATCGCCCAGCGCTTCGGGTCT
>NZ_BADI01000121.1:0-1637 GCF_000333555.1 Herbaspirillum sp. B65
CAATGCTTTGAGCTTTTCATAGACGGACATGCGGTACTCCCTGTTGGTCAGCGCCCTCTTGCGGCCTTCTGCCGCGGGCTCTGCGCGTTGACAAAATGTGGAAAAACAAGTGTTCGATTATCTCAAAAAACCGGACCTTTAGCCCGCTGCGGCTGAACTATTTCGGCTCGCAAACCCGGTCAGAGCAGCGTCAGCCGCCCGTTTCAGCGGCGCACGGCCATGCGCCGGCCGATGGCCACCACCACGATCACGGCCAGGGCGAAGAGCATGTTGCTCGCATCCAGCGCTTCATGGGCGATCACGGCCGCGCCCAGCAGGCTCATGAAAGGTTGCAACAATTGCACCTGGCCGACGCGGGCGATGCCGCCCAGGGCCAGGCCCTTGTACCAGAAGAAAAAGCCGATGAACATGGAAAACAGCGAGACATAGGCGAAGGCCAGCCAGGCCGGGGCCGAGGCGCTCACACCGTATTGCCAGCCCAGCCACAGCGACACCGGCAGCATCACCGGCAAGGCCACCACCAGCGCCCAGGCGATCACGTTCTGGCCACCCATGCTCTGCGCCAGGCGTCCACCTTCGGCATACCCCATGGCGGCGGTGAGGACGGCGGCAAAGAGGGCAAAATCAGCCGGATGGAAACTGCCGCCGCCCGCGCGCAGGGCAAAGGCGATCACGATGCCGGAACCCGCCAGCGCAGCCAGCCAGAACCCGGTCGAGGGCCGCTCGCCGAAGCGCAGCGCGCCGAACAAGGCGGTCGCCAGCGGCAACAGGCCCACCACCACGGCGCCGTGCGCAGCCGGTACATAGCGCATGGCAATCGAGGAAAACAGCGGAAAACCCACCACGACGCCCAGGGCCGTGATGATCAAGCCGCGCAACTGCTGCGCAGTCGGACGCGGAGCCTTGATCCAGGCCAGCAGCGCCAGCGCGCACAGGCCGGCCACGACCGCCCGGCCGAAGGCGACGAAGGCCGGGTTGAGCTCGGCTACGGCAATGCGGGTAAAGGGCAGCGTCAGACTGAACACCGCCACCCCCACCAGGCCCAGCCACATGCCGCGGCTTTCATGACGGGCCGGGCTGGCGTCGGACTCAGTTGGCGGGGTTGGCGCGGTGGGTGCGGCTGCTTTGCTGCTTGCCTGCATGAGATGTCCCCTGTTGTCGAATTGGAATAAACGATATAAAAGATTGTCGCCCCCCCCTCACAGCCAGATCGCCAGCGCCGCATAGAGCGTGAGCACGACCATGGTGGTGGCGAAGACCACCCGCCACAGCGGCTCTTCAAGATAGCGCCGCAACAGCGAACCGGCGCCTGCCCACACCGACACGCAAGGCAGGTTGACGACACAAAACACCGCACAGTAGATCAGGATGGCCAGCCGTCCGGCGTGTTCATGCAACAACGGCATGAAGGCCGATGCGCCGGTGATGGCCATCACCCAGGCCTTGGGATTGGCGAACTGGAACATGGCCGCAGCCCCGAACGACATCGGCTGCAACGCCCGCTCAGCCGCCTGTGCCACGGCCATGTGCCGCAATTGCCAGGCCAGGTAGAGCAGATAGGCGCAGCCCAGCGCCTTCAACAGCAGCACCACTTGCGGCAGCGCCACCACCAGTTCACCTATACCGAATGCGCTACG
>NZ_BADI01000120.1:0-2658 GCF_000333555.1 Herbaspirillum sp. B65
AGGCCCATCCGGCTATCGCTNCCTTGCTCGAAGGCGAGAAAATGAAAGAGTATGCCGCCCACCTCATTCCCGAGGGCGGCTACCACTCCATTCCCTGCCTCTATGGCAGTGGCTGGATCGTCGTCGGCGACTCCGGCATGTTCGTCAACGCGGTACATCGTGAAGGGGTCCAACCTCGCCATGACCAGCGGTCGCCTGGCAGCCGAAACCGTGATCGCCTTGCGTGCCGAAGGCCTGCCTATGAACGAACGCAACCTGGCACGCTACCGCGCCGCCCTCAACGAGAGCTTCGTCATCAAGGATATGAAGAAATACCGCGCCCTGCCCGGCATCTTCCACCGCAACCCGCACTTGCTGAGCACCTATCCCGAACTGCTCAACCAGGCCGCGCACCACATGCTCAAGGTCGACGGGACCGACAAGAAATCCAAGGAACGAGACATCCGGCGCAGCTTCACCCAGCGGCGCTCCTTATTCGGATTGGTGGGTGATGCCTACAAAATGTGGAGGGCTTTCGAATGAGCACGTCCAAGGTCGAGGAAAAACTGTTCCAGAACCGCTACAAGATCGACAGCGGCCGTCCGCATATCGCCATCAAGAACCAGTCGGTATGCGCCGATCAATGCAAGACCCAGCAATGCCTGACTTGCTGCCCGGCCGGTTGCTATACCGCCGAAGGCGGGGGCCAGATCCTGCTGACCACCGATGGCTGCCTGGAATGCGGTACCTGCCGAGTGATTTGCACCGAACACCGCAACGTGGCCTGGGAATATCCACGTGGCGGCTATGGCATCCTGTTCAAGTTCGGCTGAGGGCCACCATGGCGAAGGGCTGCATCGCCAGTACGGCTGCGACCCTTCCCGTGCGATCAAGAATCAAGCGGCTGCATCATGTCTATAACAAGGCCACCGACTTGATCTGTGCCCATACTGGCTGGCCCGGCACCAGCGCGAGTTGATCGCAGGAACGCCGCGTGATGCGCGCCAGCAGTTGCTCGCCGCCGGCATCCAGCACGGCCAGCACGTGGGCTGGATGCTGCGCTGGCGCTAGTTTCAGTACCGTGGCCGACAGCCGGTTGAGGATGCTGCTGTCATGGCTGGGGCTCAAGGCCAGGCTGACGTCGCGCGCATGGATCTGCAGCCGCACCGACTGACCGACCGGCAATTCCCGGCGCGGCACGAAGATCTCGCCACCGGCCAGCACCAGGCGGGTCAGGTGATAGGTCTCGTCATGGGCGGCGACCTTGGCCTCGATCACCGCCCCGGCATCCTCGGCATGGGCCAGGGGCAGATCCAGTCGCGACAGCAGCGTGGTCAGAGGACCGCTGGCCAGGCAGCGGCCTTGCCGCATCAATACCAGCGTATCGGCCAGACGCGCGATTTCCTCGGGATGGTGGCTGATGTAGAGGATGGGAATGGCCAGCTCGTCGCGCAGGCGTTCCAGGTAAGGCAGGATATCGCGCTTGCGGTCGTTGTCCAGCGCGGCCATCGGTTCGTCCATGAGCAACAGGCGCGGCGCCGTGAACAGGGCGCGCGCGATGGCTACGCGCTGACGCTCGCCGCCCGACAGGGCCGAGGGCATGGACTGCAGCAATGCAGCGATGCCTAGCAGGTCGATGATCTTCTGGCGTGACGCGGCGCTGGACGCGGCCCCGCTGCGACGCGCACCATAATCCAGATTGCGGCTCACCGACAGATGCGGCAACAGGCTGGCCTCCTGGAATACATATCCGAGGGCGCGCCGATGGGTCGGCAAAAAATACTGGCGCTGCGAATCTTGCCAGACCTCGCCGTTGACCTCCAGGTAGCCTCGGCTCGGACGCAGCAGGCCCGCCATACAGCGCAGGAAGGTGGTCTTGCCGCAGCCGGAGGGGCCGCTCAAGGCGCTTACGCCCTGTCCCGGCAATGTCAGATCCAGGTCAAGCTGGAACTCGCCTGCGCCACCATAGCCATAGGCCATCTTCGCGATGATCCCGGGCTGTGCGATGCTGGGTCCAACCATGGCTTGCTTCATGTCGTCCTCCTGGTGGCATCGCCGGATTGTGCCTTAGCTTCCTGCGGTACGCGGCCACTCTTGCCTGCCTTGAGCCTGGTCTTGCCGGCACGCCCCAGACGCATCATCACCAACAGCACAAGGAAGGAAAACACCAGCATCGCGCCCGCCAGGCGGTGCGCCTGGGCGTATTCGAAGGCTTCCACGTGGTCATAGATCTGCATCGACAAGACCCGTGTCTTGCCGGGGATGTTGCCGCCGATCATCAGCACCACGCCGAACTCGCCCACGGTATGGGCAAAACCGAGTACCGCTGCCGTCAGAAAGCCCGGCCCGGCCAAGGGTACGGCCACGGTAAAAAAAGCATCCAGCGGCGAGGCGCGCAAGGTGGCCGCTACTTCCATGGGCCGTTCACCGATGGCCTCGAAGGCGTTCTGCAAGGGCTGGACCACGAAGGGCATCGAATACAGCAGCGAGGCCAGCACCAGTCCGCCAAAACTGAAGGGCAGCAAGCCCAGCCCCAATGCCTGGGTGAGCTGGCCCACCGGCCCTTGCGGTCCCATGAGCACCAACAGATAAAACCCCAGCACGGCCGGCGGCAATACCAGCGGCAAGGCCACCACTGCGGCCACCCCATGGCGCCAGCCCGAGCGCGTGCGTGCCAGC
>NZ_BADI01000119.1:0-2287 GCF_000333555.1 Herbaspirillum sp. B65
TCTATGCCGGCCTCCGCTATCGGGCGCATCTCGCAAGACCAGGCGGTCGATCTGGTTCTGGCCGGCAAGCAGACCATCGACGGCGATACGGCCCAGGTCGGCCCGGGCATCGCCAAGCGGCTCGATCTGCAATTGCTGACCTATGTCTCCAAGATCGTGTCGTTGGACCCGATTGCGCGCGAAATCGTCATCCAGCGCCGTGCCGAAGGCGGGGTACAGGTGCTCCAGACCCGGCTGCCCTGCCTCATCACCATGCTCGAAGGCAGCAACGAGATGCGCTTTGCCACCATGGAAAACATGTTCCGCGCCGCCCGCCATCCGATCCGTACCTGGGACCGTACCGCTGCCGGCATCGAGGACATCAGCAAGATCGGCTTGAAGGGCTCGCCCACCGTGGTGAGCAAGGTGTTTGCGCCCAAGCCCAATGCGCGCTGCGCCGAGATCATCACGGCCGAGGGCGACGAAGCGCGCGACCTGGCGGTCACCCTGGTCGGCAAGCTCTTCACGCAACACCCGAAACTGGGTGAGGCCATTGCCAGGAAGGTCGCTTGATCCACCCCATATCGATTCTACGAGGCACAGCATGAACCAAGAGAAGCCTGCTCCAGAGCGCAAAGGCGGCAAGGGAAAATACGAACTGGACGAACGCCTCAAGGCCTATCAAGGCGTTTGGGTATTCATCGAACACGAGCGCGGCGAAGTCCATCCGGTCTCCTGGGAGCTGCTGGGCGAAGGCCGCAAGCTGGCCGACCAGCTCGGCGTGTCACTCTCGGGCGTGGTATTGGGCGCGCCCGACCTGGCGACCCGCCAGTTCTGCGAACAGGCGTTCCACCATGGTGCCGATAGCTGTTACCTGATGGCCGACCCTACCCTGTCGGCCTATCGTAACCAGCCCTTCACCAAGGGCCTTACCGATCTGGTCAACCGCTATCAGCCGGAAATCCTGCTGCTGGGAGCGACCGCGCAAGGACGCGACCTGGCCGGCAGTGTCGCCACCACGCTCAAGACCGGCCTGACTGCCGACTGCACCGGGCTCACCATCGACATGGAAAACCGCAGCATGGCGGCATCGCGTCCGACCTTTGGCGGCAGCCTGCTGTGTACCATCCTGACGCTGAACTACCGGCCGCAGATGGCCACCGTGCGGCCGCGCGTGATGGCCATGCCGGAGCCCGACCGCAGCCGTAGCGGCCAGATCATCGAACACCCGCTGTGCCTGGTCGAGAGCGACATCATCACCAAGGTACTCGAATACATTCCCGACAATCAGCAGGACAAGCCGCAGCTACCCTTTGCCGACATCATCGTGGCCGGTGGACGCGGCATGAAGCGGGCCGAGAATTTCCAGCTGATCTGGGACCTGGCCATGGTGCTGGGGGCCGAGGTGGGGGCCACGCGTCCGGTAGTGCAAGCCAACTGGGTCCAGGCCGAGCGCCAGGTCGGACAATCCGGCAAGACCGTGCGGCCCAGCTGTATATCGCGGCCGGTATCTCGGGTGCCGTCCAGCACCGTGTCGGTATGGCCGATTCAGACGTGATCATTGCCATCAACAGTGATCCCAACGCCCCCATCTTCGATTTCGCCAGCTACGGCATCGTCGGCAATGCCATGACCATCCTGCCGGCCTTGACCGAGGCCTTCCGTCAACAACTGACCACGATGCGCATGGCGAGTTGAGCCACAACAGGGAGAACAGCATGACTGAAAAATTCGATGCCATCGTAGTCGGCGCCGGCCCCTCCGGCAATGCCTGCGCCTACACCATGGCCAAGGCCGGACTGAAGGTGCTGCAGATCGAACGGGGGGAATATCCCGGCTCCAAGAACGTGCAAGGTGCCATCCTTTACTCGGATGCGCTGGAACGTATCATTCCGGACTTTCGTGAGGACGCGCCGCTGGAGCGCCACATCATTGAGCAGCGCATGTGGGTGCTCGACGACCAGTCCTTCATCGGTGGCCACTACCGCTCGGAAGACTTCAACAAGCCGCCCTACAACCGCTACACCATCATCCGCGCCCAGTTCGACAAATGGTTTTCGCAGAAGGTGCAAGAGGCTGGCGCCCTGCTGATCTGCGAGACCACCGTGACCGATCTGCTCATGGATGGTCAGCGCGTCGTGGGCGTGCAGACCGATCGCGTGGGCGGCTCGATCTATGCCGACATCGTGGTGCTGGCCGATGGCGTCAATTCAGTGCTGGCCCGCAAGGCCGGCTTTCGCCCCGAGCTCGATCCGGCCGAAGTGGCGCTGGCGGTCAAGGAAATCCATTTCATGCCCGAAGAGACATC
>NZ_BADI01000118.1:0-5189 GCF_000333555.1 Herbaspirillum sp. B65
TGGCGTGTGGCTGACCGAGAATGTGCCTGCGTTATTTTTTATTGTCTAACTCAGCAGCCCCTTGGACATCTCCCTTACGCAAATCCAGTCCCTTGCAGGCAAAGTGATAATAGAGTAACGCCGGCGTATTTGCGATAGGCAGCTTCCCTCTGAAAAAATTAAATGCCATCCTCTCCATCTGCGCAATACTGTTGGTGTTCTCATAGATAAGCGTTCGCTGCTCTGTGTCGGCAAAAGTTGCAGTGTAGAGAGAACCCATCTTGAACTGCGTGCAAGAGAGCCCCACTGTTACCAGCTCCACCTTGCCGTAGTACTGATTGGGCGAGTCGTCGAGAATACGTTTTGTGGTGTAGAGGGACCATCCCTCCACTTCCTTAAGAGAGTCCAAATCCAGGTATTCATCAAACGGCCCGGGATCACTCTCACTGATCTTCGCCGTATCGTCTCGGAATATATGTATCCATTCTGTGGCAGAAGCTGTCTTTGCCGTGAGCGAGAATGCCATGGCAACAGGGAGAAGAAGTGAGAGCTTATTTTTCATGTAAGGGACGGGTTGCGACGATGATTTATGAGCTGCAGCTTATTTGATCCATTCTGAAACGATGGTGATTTTTCCTGCCCGCGCCCAGTTGATGGGACTGGTGTATCCATAAAAGGTTAAGGAGGGAGAAAACGCCCACCCAAGAGGTGCCAAGGAGGGACCAATCTGTTACAAACTGCATCCGTCCAGATCAGTTGTTGCGTTCTCACCGGAATCAGCTACTACTTCAGCGCAGCCTTAATGCCTTCAAGCGTATACCTAGCTGATAGCAATATTACGCTGATCATTACACCAGCTTCGTTCATCTTGCAGTCTCCATCATCCTCATGCGGCGCTATTTATGAAATGAGTTCTAGATTATTCAACCGAGTCAGGAGGTAAGCGCCGCCTCATCTTTTTCGTCAGTTTCACGGGAGGATACAGTGCGTCAAGTCGCTCAATTTCCGCCATCTCCTCCGGTGTATTTACAGACACTGGTTCGGCCCAATCCCCATCTTTAAAAATGGGAAACCATCCTGGATAACTAGTCTTAAAAAGTGAGAGGTCAATAATCTTATATTTTTCCCTATCAATTTTCTTTAATGTCACAGTCGCAAAGCCATAATGCGTATAAATCCCGCCAGCGCCCGCTGGAGCACGTTGATCAACTTTGTCCGAATCCCAGCCGTGAATTAACCCTGTCGCTTCAGGTAAAGGGTCAAGAAAGGATAGCTCGAATTTCCCCCCTCCTTTCTTACAAAAGCAAGGTATGTGACGCAGTTCTAACATTAATTTCGTTCCAAGATTCTCTGGAAGAATGATATTTAAATACATTTTAAAACTCACTTTTTCGCGGAAGAATAACTTCGCCGGTAAAGCTCTTCTTAAAGCTTTCTATCGGACTAAAGTATTGAATCCCTTGAGGATCCCTAATGGCGACCACCTGGATTCCTTGACGATTAGTAACTCCATCAACGACCACAAAGTGGGAGAAGTTTTGTGCCTTGTCTGCGATCCTGACGACGACAGGCGTGCCGTTTGAAGTATAACGGATCAAATCATTAACATTACGGCCGGCGACCGGCAATGCGTCAATCCCTCGAGACTTAAATAGATTTGCAACCTTAAAATAGTCAATCCCCTCCTTGGACGGAACAACCTCACTAACAAGCTCCGCCACATCCACTTTCCTACCGAATGTATCCATCACCATGGCGCATGAATTATGCCCACAAGTTGGAACATTCCCTTGATTGAGCACCAGGCGACTGCCATCTCTAGGAATAGCATCAACCAAAAGACGATTCTGTGGATTTGTGGCAGCGGCCTCTTTCAGCACTTGCGCAGCATCCACTACCACAGATTTCCCTACATTGAATTTGCTCAGTAGATTCGAAATTGTCTTTGCCGTGCTTGTGGCAGAAGATGGCAGACTCAATATACCGACTGCCTCCATCAACGTGGATTTATCTGCCTCATCCAACTTCGCAAGCTCAACATCTTTGTCCGATATTTTGCTTAGCAATGTAGCTTGTCTTATCTCTATTTGCGCCTTTCGTGCCGGATCATTTTGATAAAGCGCCTTCTCCTGCTCCAATGCATCAACTGCGTTCACAATGGCATCGATCTTTGAACTACAACCCATCGCTTGGGTACAGGGCGCCGAAACTGCCATCGCATTTGCAACACGCTTCTCCGCCCATGCAGTCGGATTCTTCGCTCCAAATCTTGCCTGTTGCTCCGGCGTCCAAGATCCGTCGCTATTTCCATTCAGGAATGGATTGTTTCTAGCCTTGTAGTCAGCCTCAAACAGGCCCTTGGGTTTATTGAGGGCGATAAACTGCTTAGCATTCTCATCGCTTCTTCCGGCCTTCTCCGCAGCAGCATCCACGATTGCGTACCCCGCTGACAGCAATCGCTGATATGCCTCCTCATCGGTAATACTCTCGCCCTTATCCTTTTCCAAATACAAGCGATATTTCTTGGCATTTTCTTTTGCCCAGTCGCGCTCTGTCTGATGCAACTGCCGATTGTTTGCTTCCACATTGATGCCAGCAGCCAGTCCTGACGTCCCTCCGGCAATACCCCCAAGCGCAGCAGCAGCCGCCTGCGCCATCGCCTGTCGTATCGGCAACGGCAAATCAGTATTGTCGATTAGCTTGGCAAGCTGCGGCATTGCAACCGAAGAAGTCGCAGCACCAACAGCACCATCAATGCCACCACCGAGCAGCCCGGCAGCCGTATGCAAGGCCGTTCGATAGAGACCTCCTTCACTCCATTTATCACGCTCCGCGATCAATGCAGCCTTCTCATCCTCACTTTGCGCAACATCGATTTTTGCGTTCAGTTCGTTGACCTTGGTTGTCGCGTAACTACCGATTTCCTTCGCTGCATTCTTGCCAAACATCTCCGTAATCTGCGCCTGCGCCTGCACATCCGCCTGCAAGGCCTGCGCATCCCACTGCTTGGTCAGCTTGCCGCTGGTGTCACGATCACTGCTCACATCCGTATTGATGCTGGCAATGGTCTGCTCGGCCGTCTTGCCGGTCTTGGCTTGCTGGGCGGCATCGTCGGTGATCTTGATATTGGCTTGGCTAATGCCGCTCTTGGTCGTACTGCTCTCGCTACCACTGCTGCTACCGACACCGATGCCAGTCCCGTTCATCGACGACTTCCCACCGCTGAAGCCGCCACCGATGCTTGCGCTCTGGCTTTCTGCCTTGTAGTCGCTGCGATTCTGGATGTCCGATTGCGTCAAGGTCTCGGTCCTCAGGCTGTTCTTACCCTCTGCGGCTGCCTTGTCGGTGCTGGCAATCTTCGCGCCCTTCAGGTCCGTGTTGCCTTTGACATTGATCTGGAATCCACCGTCACCTGCGCGAATGCCCGATTGCTCATTGACGCTCGCAAAGTTCCCATCCACAGTGCTGCGGCTGGCACTCAAGCTGCCGCTCATCTTGCCCATGCCCACCGAGATGCTGCCGCCCAGGCTCTGCTGTTTGCTCTTGTAGGTGCTGGTGTCCTGCAGACTCTCGATATTCAGATTGCCTTTGCCGCTGGTGCCCACATCCATCACCACCTGCTTGCCGCTGACCACAGCGCCTTTGAGCGTGGTGTCAGTTCCCGAACTGATCGTGAGCTTGTTGCCGGCATCGACGTGGGTATTGACCTGCGTTACATCGCTACCATCACCACGTCCGCGACTGCCTGAGGCGCTGGCATTGAACATCAACCCATCCGTGCCAATCGAGACACCCACCGAGCCGGAACTGCTCTGATTGTTGCTGTGCTGTTCCGATGTATTCTGCGCAGCCAGCAGGCGCACTTCATTGGCGGCCTTGAGCGTGGCATTTACGCCGGCTTTGATGTCGCTACCCTGGATGACGATGTTGCTATCGGTGCCGCCACCTTGGGCGCTGATGTTGATGCTGCCGCCAGCAGAAACGGTCGATCCGCGTACCGTATTGCTGCTCTGCTGCGAGCGGCTTTCGCTGCTGCTACTGCCGAGGCTCAAGGCCAGGTTGATGCCGCCGACCTTTTCGGCATCAGTGGCGTCCCGCGAGGGCGTCTTGCCTGTGCTCGGGTCAGTCGGTCCAGTGGCGATCTGATTGGCCTTTGCATCAATCGTGCTGCCCTGGCCTGCCCTTGACGCGTCATAGGCGTTCTTGCCTGCGAATCCCATATTGGCCGCAGCCAAGGCCTGCATCCGGCCATCCTTGGTCTTGCTGGCAGCATCGGCCATCTGGCCTACCGTCTGGATGGCCGAGATGACAGGGCTTGTCACCGCAACCGTCAGGCCAGTTTGTTTAAACTTGTCTTCCGTGGTGGTTTTACTGGCCTGCTCTGCCGCCCGAATCTCCACCGACTTGGCCGCAATATCGATATCCCCCTTGGGCGCCATCACATCGCTACCCACCTGCGTATACCGATTCCCCGCCACGATGCTGACATTGCCATCGGTACTACCAATGGTGGAAGCCGACGCCGTCTGCCCCTGCGTCTTCCCGTCATGACTCTGCTCACGCGTGCCTATGGTCACGCCGAAGCCTGCGCCCATCACACCGCTGGTGGTCTCCTTGCGGAAATTGTTTTTAGTGCTGCTATCCACGGCAGCCACGATGTTGACATCGTTACCCGCAGCCATGCCCACGCCTTGCGTCGCGACGACATTGCTACCAATAACGTTGATGTCCTTGCCCGCCCGCACCACCACGGTATTGCCAGACAAGGTCGTCCCTTGATTGATGCGCTCGCTACTGCTGTCATCAGTGGTCACCGTCCGCGAAGACAGCACGCCGCCAGCATCGGTCTTCTTGTGCTGATCACGCGCACTGGCCGTGCTGACATCGGTGCCGATGTTGACGTTGTTGGCTGCCGTGGCCGCCAACGAGCCTTCGGCATTGACGTAGGCTGCCTGGGCGTTGATGTCGCGACCTGCGGTCACGCTGATGTCCGTGCCCTGCACCGTGCTGCCGACGGCGTTGTCGCGGTTGACTTCGGCGCGGTTGTCGTTGTCCCAGGCGAGTTTTTCTTGGCTGGTTTCGTGGACGGTCGAGAGATTCACATCGCGCTGGGCGACCAGCGTGATGTTGTCTGCCGAGGCGCCGCTGGCCTTGAGGTTGATGTCGCGACCGGCCACGGCAGTGAGCGAACCATTGGCCTCGGACACGAC
>NZ_BADI01000117.1:0-771 GCF_000333555.1 Herbaspirillum sp. B65
ATCGCCATTGTCGCACGTCGCACCGCGGTCCCCCATTTCGGCTCCAGGCTGGACCACAAATGCCCACAGCCGCGTCAGATCGGCTATGCTTGCCAACCTTTGGCGGCGGCCGGCATGAAGACATGTTGTGCTCGCCTTTCCCTCGCACGAACACAATCCCATGGCGCTCAAATCCACCATCTTCAAGGCCGACCTGCAGATCTCCGACATGGATCGGCATTACTACCAGCAACACGCGCTGACCATCGCCCGTCATCCCTCCGAGACCGATGAACGGATGATGATCCGGGTGCTGGCCTTCGCCCTCCATGCCAGCGAGGCGTTGGCCTTCGGCAAGGGCTTGTCCGATACCGATGAGCCGGACCTGTGGCAGAAAGACCTGACCGGTGCCATCGATCTGTGGATCGAAGTGGGGCAACCCGATGACCGCGCCATCCTCAAGGCCTGTGGCCGCGCGCAGCAGGTGCTGGTGTACAGCTACAGCAGCACTTCCAACATCTGGTGGAACCAGACCGGCAGTCGCGTGGACCGCGCCAAGAACCTCAAGGTGATCAATGTCGCGGCGGAGGCCAGCCAGGCCCTGGCGGCGCTGGCCCAGCGCACCATGCAACTGCAGTGCACGATACAGGACGGCCAGGTCTGGCTGGGTGCCAATGAAAACATGGTGTTGATCGAACCGGAAACGATCAAGGATTTTGCCTGATTCTCCAGCGGGAGCAGCAAGAGGAGCGGCAGGAGCGGGAGTGATCCCCCGGACTTAGGTTTTCCACA
>NZ_BADI01000116.1:0-1581 GCF_000333555.1 Herbaspirillum sp. B65
AAGCCATCGAGCTGGTACTCGAGCTGGTCGCCAACGCGGACGGCCTGATCGAGGGCTTCCGCCCGGGTGTCACCGAGCGGCTGGGACTGGGACCTGATGCTTGTCTGACGCGCAATCCAAAGCTCGCCTATGGCCGCATCACCGGCTGGGGCCAGGAAGGCCCGCTGGCGCAGTTTGCCGGACATGACCTGAACTACATCGCGATCACCGGCGTGCTGAACGCGATCGGCCGCCAGGGACAACTGCCATCGGTGCCGCTGAACCTGATCGGCGACTACGCCGGAGGGTCTCTTTACCTGGCCATGGGCATGCTGGCGGCGATCATGCACGCGCGCGCCGGTGGCCAAGGGCAGGTGGTCGATGCCGCCATCGTCGACGGCACGGCCAGTCTGGCCACCACCTTCTACGGCATGCACGCGGCCGGGATGTGGCGCGATGAGCGCGGCACCAATATCACCGATTCCGGCTCCCATTTCTATGACGTCTACGCCTGCGCCGACGGTAAGGCGATCACGATCGGCCCGATCGAGTACAAATTCTACCGGCAGCTTCTCGCGCTCCTGGAGATCGACGAGAGCACGCTCGGTCCACAGTTGAACCGTGAAAACTGGCCGGCTGCGCGCGAGCTGTTCCGACTGAAGTTCAAGAGCCGCACGCGCGATGCCTGGACCGCTTTGCTCGAAAAGACCGATGTCTGCTTCGCGCCGGTGCTGTCGTGGGCCGAGGCACCGTCGCACCCACACCTGAAGGCGCGCGGCACCTTCGTCGAGATCGATGGGGTGGTGCAACCCGCACCGGCGCCGCGTTTCTCGCGTACGCCGCCGGCTGTTCCCGTGCCGCCCGCGCCGGCAAGCGAGGAAACCGCTGCGGACGCCTTGGCGGGCTGGCTGACACCGGAACGCATCGCCCACTTCACGGCCGCCGCCGCGCCGGGCTGAGACACCGATAACGAGTCGACAGGAGACACGATGGACTTACGATACACGGACGACGAGCTTGCCTTCAGGGACGAGGTACGCGCCTTCTTCAAGGACGCCTTGCCGGCGGACTTGCGGCGTGCGGCCGAGCAGGGCCAGCGCTACTCGGCGGCCCAACTGCGCCGCTGGCAACGGATCCTGTACGAGCGGGGCTGGGCCACGCCGGCCTGGAGCCCCGAATGGGGCGGCACCGGCTGGAGCTCGGTCAAGCAGTACATTTTCAAGGAAGAGTTGCATATGGCGCCGGCCTTCGAGCCGCTGTCGTTCAACGTGAACATGATCGGGCCGGTCCTGATTGCGTTCGGCACACCCGAGCAGAAGGCGCATTTCCTACCCCGCATCGCCAGCCTCGAATACTGGTTCTGCCAGGGCTTTTCCGAGCCGGGTGCGGGGTCCGACCTGGCATCGCTGCGCACCCGCGCCGTGCGCGAAGGCGACGAGTACGTGATCAACGGCCAGAAGCTGTGGACTTCCACCGCCCATCACGCGGACTGGATGTTCTGTCTGGTGCGCACCGATCCGGACGCGCGCAAGCAACGCGGTATCACTTACCTGTTGATCGACATGAAGACGCCGGGCCTGACGATCCGCCCGATCATCACCA
>NZ_BADI01000115.1:0-856 GCF_000333555.1 Herbaspirillum sp. B65
GGACGCTACATGACCCTTGGTAGGCGTGAGGTCGTTCCAGTCCAATCCCTTGGGGCGTTATTAACCTCTGGCTTGGCGGCGATCGTTACTCAACTAAATCGAGCTCCGTCTGTCTAGCCGTTGTGTGTATCTTCATATCAGGGCTTAGGTAACCGTCCGAGATGAGTAAAGCACGCAAAACCTCAATTCCAACCGCTTCTGCGAGAGGCGGTGGAACTACATTTCCAATTTGAGAGCGGACGTCTCCACGGTTTCCTTCAAAAACAAAGGAGTCGGGAAAACCCTGCATTCTTGCAGCTTCTCGCGGCGTAATTGGCCTATCTTGAGTCGGATGCCCATATCTGCCTCTGGTGAAGCTGTCGAAGCCACCCGTGATTGTTGGGCACTGACCGTCAAAACGTAGGCGACCATATACATCGGGCCAGCCACCAGAAGAAGGATCTACGCCTTGATGGCAAGGTAGTCTTAAATGCTCAGGGATATTGCGCCACCCCCCTCCTTGAGGAACGTGGCTGAAGCGCTCGATGTTGATTGCAGTTACTTTTGCTCGTTGATGATTTGCAAAAAGTGGGTGTACAGAATAGTCAAGTGGCGGCTCAGGTAAGTCGCTGAGGACTTCTCCAACGGTGCGCCACTTTGCTACTGTTCGGAGCGGTATTGAAAAGTCTCCCTCTTGATCTCGGCGTTCGCCTACTACGATGAATCGTTCTCGGGTTTGCGGCAACCCATAGTCAGCAGCATTGTAAAAATGGGGAACCAAATGATAGTTCGACAGGCGTTCCTGCATCTCAGCTAAATAGCGTTTGCCTCGAAGTTGACCAAATATGGCTACGTCTCAAACAACAAAAACCTTGGT
>NZ_BADI01000114.1:0-1773 GCF_000333555.1 Herbaspirillum sp. B65
CTATCGGCGCCCCGAAGTCCACCGCCAGCCAGATCATGAGCAGCAGGCAGGCCAGGTTGATCCAGTGGCGTGCCGGCAGCAGCAGAGGCTTGCCGCCGATCTTGCCGGCCAGTTTGCCGAAGGCGATCAGGGAGCCGGAGAAGGTGACGGCACCGATCAGCACGCCGATATAGATTTCCACCTTCAGGATCGTGCTGCTGGCACCGACGGCCGACTCGGCGTGACTGAAATAGGACACGAAGCCGATCAGGCTGGCTGCCAGACCCACCAGGCTGTGCATCAAGGCCACCAGCTCGGGCATCTGGGTCATCTTGATGCGCCGGGCGGCGATCAAGCCGATACTGCCGCCGACCAGGATGGCGCAGATCAGGTAGGGCAGGCCGCTCATGGTCACATGCGGGCCGAAGATGGTCGCCAGGATGGCCACGGCCATGCCGATGACGCCGTAGACATTGCCGCGTCGTGCCGTTTCCGGGTTGGACAGGCCGCCCAGGCTCAGGATGAACAGCACGATGGCCCCGATATAACTGGTGGTCACAAGAGAAGAAGGGTTCATGATTATCCTTGTTTGCGGAACATCGCCAACATGCGACCCGTCACGGCGAAGCCACCGAACATGTTCACCGCGGTCAGCACGATGCCGGCAATGGCCAAGGCGAACATCAGGTAGGAGGTGGGGGTTCCTGAGGCCCCCAGCTCCGGGCTGACCTGGGTCATGGCGCCGATGGCGATGATGCTGGAAATGGCATTGGTCACGCTCATCAATGGCGTATGCAGCGACGCCGTCACGTTCCACACCACCATGTAGCCGACGAAGCAGGCCAGGATGAAGACGGTGAAGTGTTCCAGGAACTCGGTCGGTGCATAGCTGCCCACCAGCCACAGCAACACGGCGGCGAGGCCACCGAAGATCACTGGGCCCCAGCGCGAGGCGGGCTTTTTGACCGGAGCTGCCTTGGCTTGCGGGGCTGCGGCCGGTGCGTTGGGCGCGGGCTTGGCGGGGGCAACTGCCGGCTTGATGGCTGGCGGCGGCCAGGTCACCGTACCATCCTTGAGCACGGTGGCGCCGCGGATCATCTCATCGTCCATATTGACCAGCAGGATGCCGTCCTTGGTCTTGCAGAGTTCCTCGGTCAGGCGCAGCAGATTGGTCGCGTACAGCGTACTGGATTGCTTGGACAGGCGCGAGGGCAGATCGGTATAGCCGATGATGGTGACGTCATGGCGCACCACGACTTCGCCCGGCACCGTCAGTTCGCAATTGCCGCCCTGTTCGGCGGCCAGGTCGACGATCACGCTGCCGGGACGCATACTTTGCACCATCTCGCTGGTAATCAGCTTGGGTGCGGGTTTTCCCGGGATCAGTGCGGTGGTGATGATGATGTCGACATCCTTGGCTTGCTCGGCAAAGACCTGGCGCTGGGCTTGCTGGTAGCCCGCGCTCATCACCTTGGCATAGCCGCCGCCACCGGAGCCTTCTTCCACGTAGTTGACGCTGACGAACTCGGCGCCCATGGACTTGATCTGGTCGGCTACCTCCTGGCGGGTATCGTTGGCGCGCACCACGGCGCCCAGCGAGACCGCAGTGCCCAGCGCGGCCAGTCCCGCCACACCGGCACCGATGACGAACACCTTGGCCGGCGGTACCTTGCCGGCCGCCGTGATCTGGCCGGTAAAGAAGCGGCCGAATTGATTGGCGGCCTCGATGACGGCGCGGTAGCCGGCAATGTTGGCCATGGAGGAGAGGGCGTCACACTTTGTGCGCGCGAATGC
>NZ_BADI01000113.1:0-9332 GCF_000333555.1 Herbaspirillum sp. B65
CGCGTGCGGCCAGCGGATCGCCCAGCAGCCAGCCGAAGAGCCGGATGCAGATCGCCCCGAACCAGTAGGCCAGCGGGCTTTCGGCCGGCAGCGGCAAACCTGCCACGTTGGGCGTGAGCCAGTCGGCCAGGGTGCCATGGGCCATGGTCCACATGATGCCGAAGCTGGTGGCATCCTCGTTCTTCCAGGGGTCGCGGCCGATCAGACCAGGTAGGATATACAGGAGGGCGAGCGCGAGCAGGGCCATGCGCGGAAGCGCATTGGTGGCTGCGGCTGGAAGACGGACTGGCTTCATCAAGATGTTGTTGCTCTTGTTCTGTACGGCGAGGTTGGGTGGTGCGCTGGCCGGACGGGTCTTGGCTGCGCTGTCGCCGTGGGATTCGGTGACTGGTATTTTTTTGCAGGCCCTATTGTGCAGGAAATCACAGTAAATAGTTGTGTCTGTCTGCTACATGCTGGTGCAAACCGTGCCGATCCACCACGGATGACCAAAACAAAAAAGGCAGCCTGAGCTGCCTTTTTTGAGGGAAGTACAGATTACGCCTTCGAGACAGCAGTCTTCGAACCGACGGAACCGAACTTCTGGCGGAACTTCTCGACGCGGCCAGCGGTGTCGACGATCTTGTGCTTGCCGGTGTAGAACGGGTGCGATTCGGAGGACACTTCGATCTTCACCAGCGGATATTGCTTGCCTTCGAACTCGGCGGTTTCGCGAGTGCCGATGGTCGAGCGGGTGACGAACTTGAAGTCGTTCGACATGTCGTGGAACAGGACTTCGCGGTAATCCGGGTGGATGCCTTCTTTCATGATTGCCTCAAGAGTAGTTTGGTAGCCAATCGCCACTTCGTCGGTCGCCTTGCTTCTTGACCCGATTGATGATCACTTGCCGGTTTGGAAAAGTCCGAAATTATACAGTGGAATCAGGGGCTTGGGTCAAGGCGGACCACTGGCCGCAGGCCGTCGGCGTGGTTTTTCAGTTGAAAATACGTCGTTATTGTTGCTGCGAGATCAATAAAAAAACGGCATGTCCGGTGAAAGACATGCCGTTTCCTGATCTTGCCAGCAGCGATGCTTAGTTGCCGCGACGCATCATGTCGAAGAACTCGGCGTTGTTCTTGGTGGACTTCATCTTGTCGAGGATGAATTCCATCGCCTCGATTTCATCCATGTCGTACATCAGCTTGCGCAGCACCCAGATCTTCTGCAACTGGTCCGGCTTGATCAGCAGCTCTTCACGGCGGGTGCCGGACTTGGAGAGGTTGATGGCGGGGTACACACGCTTTTCGGCCAGGCGGCGTTCCAGGTGCACTTCCATGTTGCCGGTGCCCTTGAATTCTTCGTAGATCACGTCATCCATGCGCGAACCGGTTTCGATCAGGGCGGTGGCGATGATGGTCAGCGAGCCGCCTTCTTCGACGTTACGCGCGGCGCCGAAGAAGCGCTTCGGGCGTTGCAGCGCGTTGGCGTCCACACCACCGGTCAACACCTTGCCGGAGGCCGGGATCACGGTGTTGTAGGCGCGTGCCAGGCGGGTGATCGAGTCCAGCAGGATGACCACGTCCTTCTTCATTTCGACCAAGCGCTTGGCCTTTTCCAGCACCATCTCGGCGACCTGGACGTGACGCGTGGCCGGTTCGTCGAAGGTGGAGGCGACCACTTCGCCGCGCACCGAGCGCTGCATTTCGGTCACTTCTTCAGGACGTTCGTCGATGAGCAGCACGATCATCACGGTGTCTGGATGATTGGTGGTGATGGCGTGGGCGATGTGTTGCAGCATCACCGACTTGCCCGACTTGGGCGAGGCCACCAGCAGGCCGCGCTGGCCGCGGCCGACCGGGGCGATCAGGTCGATGATGC
This sequence comes from Herbaspirillum sp. B65, assembly GCF_000333555.1. Classification (NCBI taxonomy): domain Bacteria; kingdom Pseudomonadati; phylum Pseudomonadota; class Betaproteobacteria; order Burkholderiales; family Oxalobacteraceae; genus Herbaspirillum; species Herbaspirillum sp. B65. Next base: position 1,858 of record NZ_BADI01000113.1, read on the forward strand.
GGCCGGTGATGTTTTCCTCGCCGCGCATGTCGCGCTCAAGCTGCAAGAGCTTGTTGGGATGCAGCGGCGTGAGGTTTTCAAACAGGATGCGGTGCTTGGAGGCTTCCGGCGGTTCGCCGTTGACCTTGTCGACCTTGACCAGGGCGAAATAGCGCTCGCCATCCTTGGGCGTGCGCACTTCACCTTCGATGGAGTCGCCGGTATGCAGATTGAAACGGCGGATCTGCGAAGGCGAGATGTAGATGTCGTCGGTGGACGCCATGTAGCTGGCGTCGGGCGAGCGCAGGAAGCCGAAGCCGTCAGGCAACACTTCGAGGGCGCCATCGCCAAAAATCTGTTCTCCTGATTTTGCGCGCTTCTTCAGGATGGCAAACATCAGCTCCTGTTTGCGCAGGCGCGCAGCATTCTCGATGTCCAGGCTGATTGCCATTTCCAGCAAGGCAGAGACGTGCATCGCTTTTAGTTCTGATAAGTGCATATGAGTGTCCCGGGACGGGATAAGTAAAGGTGGGGGAGGGAGTTGCGTGGTGTGGATCTGGATACAGCCGGGCATCGTGTGCGGGGCGGACGGCAGCGCGAGCGCGCCGCCGTCGGATGTTACATCAGAATCAGATGTTGCTGTCGATGAACGAGACCAATTGGCCCTTGGCCAGTGCGCCAACCTTTTGGGCGGCAGCAGCGCCGTTCTTGAACAGGATCAGGGTCGGGATACCGCGGATGCCGAACTTGGCCGGGATGGCCTGGTTGGAGTCCACGTCCAGCTTGGCGATCTGCAGCTTGCCGTCGTATTCCTTGGCGACTTCTTCCAGGATCGGGGCGATGGCCTTGCAGGGACCGCACCATTCGGCCCAGAAATCGACCAGCACGGGCTTGTCGGACTTGAGCACATCGGCTTCGAAGGAGGCGTCGGTAATATGTTTGATATGTTCGCTCATGGCTTTCCTCGGTGTGAGGCAGTGGTGTAATTAGTCAATCAGCGCCGGTGGACACATACCGTCATGCCTGGCGTGAGCCATCAACGCTTCCAGAGTTGCTAGGTCTACGTGGAGTCGTTGCGCGCCGATTCAAGTTGTTTTGAAGCGCGGCAGAGGTAGGCGGCGGGATACAGAGGCAATCATAACCCATTTTTGGGGAAAGTGTAGACACGCGCTCCTGGCTTTGTTGTCTGCCGTCCTCATCCCGACAGACGGGCTTGCAAGCGAGGCCTGGCGCGGCTTCGTGGCTGGTGCGGCGCAGCGAAATACACTCTGGCGAGCCCCTGCTGGCATACAATGCGCAGCAATTGGCGTTGCTGCCCGATTGAAAAAATCTGTTGAAGCAAGAGAAAAATACAATCGGGACAGTCTCTGGCCGGCCTTGATAGCCACCCTCGCCGCCCATCTCCGCTATCCTCTACCGTCGTCATGGAACCCTGAGAACGTATGCTGCTTGCCACCGTACCGATCCCGCCCACCCCCGATTTCTGGCAGCAAGCCGTGCGCGCCCTGTTGCGCGAAGGCCAGCCGCTGGGCCAGGCCTTGCAGGGGCAGGGTGAGGCTGTGCTGGATTTCTCGGGCGTGCAATTGATGGTGCCGGCGTTTTCCCACGCACAGAATTTCAAGGCCGCGCTGGCGCGCCAATTGCGCCGCCCCTACATCGCGCCGCGCATCAATACGCTCGCGGGCCTGTTGGCCATGCAATTGCCTGGTGAGACGGCCCCGCCTTCGGAGAGTGAACGGCTCATGCAGCTTTACGCGCAACTGCGCGAACATGGCTGGTTGAAGAAAATGTTTTCCGCGCGTCGCAATGCCGACCTGCTGCCGCTGGCCCATACCCTGCTGGCCCTGTCGGATGAGTTGACGCTGGCGCTACTGCCCGAGATCCGCGCCAGCGCAAGCGGGCAAGAGGCTGCCGTGGGTCGCTGGGCACAGGCACTGGCGCAATTGCTGGAACCGTTGGCACCTTCGGCGCACGGCATGTTGTCCGACGAAGCGGCCTTGGTATGGCAGGTCTGGAAGACCCAGTTGGATGCCAACGACCGCATCGTGCAACGTTTCGACGCCATGCTGGCCCTGGCCGAGCAGGCCAGCCTGCCGCTGGTCTGGGTCAGCCCCACCGAGCCGGAGCCGCTGGATGCCGCCTTCCTGGCGGCCTATGCCCAACGCCAGCCGGTGCGCATCGTCACGCTGGACTGGAGCCGTCCTGCGATCGCGCCCTTGCACCCCATCTATCTGTGGGCATGGGAAGAACTGGTACGCGACGATGAGGGCATTGCTGCGGCGGATGCCGACAATGTCAGCACCGACACCACCGACACCACGCTGCCCTTGCTGTGCCCGGCCGATGACCTGGAAAACGCCGCCGTACAGAGCGCGCAGATCGTGCTGCGCTGGCTAGGTGAAGGCAAGAACGACATTGCCATCGTGGCCCAGGACCGCGTCACCGCCCGTCGCCTGCGCGCATTGCTGGAGCGCGCCGAAGTGGCCGTGGCCGATGAGACTGGTTGGAAACTCTCCACCACCCGCGCCGCCGCCGCGCTGGCCGCCTGGAACGACCTGGTCTCGGCCCGTGGTGAAACCAATGCGCTGCTGGATCTGCTGAAGTCGCCCTTCGTCTTTCCCGATGACCATGCGCGCAGCGAACGTGTCATGCGCATCGAAACCCGTCTGCGCCGCACCAACATCGCCGGCGACTGGCAAGCCCTGCAATCGGCATTTGCCGAGGCTGGGCAGGCCGATGAGCTGGCCTGCATCATCATGCTGGCCAAGCAGGCGGCGCGCTTTACCGGCCGCAAGACCCTGGCGCAATGGTGTGAAACGCAGCGCGGCCTGTGCCGCGCACTGGGCATGGAAGCCGCGCTGCGTGCCGATGGCGCGGGTGAGCAATGCCTGCTGATGTTGGATGACATCGCCGCCGAGCAGGGGGGATTGTCGGACACCTTTTCCTTCGCCGAGTGGCGCGCATTGCTGAACCTGCGTCTGGATGCCACTTCCTACATGCCGCCCATCAAGGATAGGCGGGTGGTGATGCTGCCTCTGAACGGCGCGCGCTTGCGTCGTTTCGACGCGGTGCTGGTGATCGGCGCCGATGCCGCGCATCTGCCTTCGCCGCCGCAGGAAACACTGTTCTTCTCCAATGCCGTGCGACGCGAACTGAACCTGGCCACGCGCGCGGTACGTCAGCGCCAGCAATTGCGCGACCTGACCGAATTGCTGTGCGTGAACCCGGAAGTGGTGCTGTGCTGGCAGACCCACCAGGATGGCGAACCCAATCCGGTCAGCCCCTGGATAGAGCGCCTGGAACTGAAGCTGGCGCAGCAGGGGGCAGCACCGCTGCGCCGCGTGGTCCTGCCGCCACCGGTCAAGCAACTGCGGGCGCAGCCCTCGTCCATGCCTGCGCCTGCCGCTCCTGATTTGTTGCCGGCGTCGCTGTCGGCCAGCGGCTTCGGCAGTTTTCTGGCTTGCCCCTATCAATTCTTTGCCCAGCGCATGTTGCGTGTGGCGGTCATGGATGAATTGTCGGACACGCCCGAGAAGCGCGACTACGGCAGTTGGCTGCATGAAATCCTGTACCGCTATCACGCGCACCTGCGCGATCAGGACACCCCCTTGCCGGCGCGCGCGCCGCTATTGGCGCAACTCTCGGAAGAAGTCTTCCAGCGCGAGATGCAGCGTCATCCCGCCGCGCTGGCCTTTCATGCGCGCTGGCAGAAGGTGATGCCGGCCTACCTGCTGTGGGCCAACGAACGCGAGGCCGAGGGCTGGCGTTTCGCCTTCGGTGAACAGGCGCAGTCGCAGGCCTTGCGCTGGGAAGATGGTGGCATCGAGCTCTACGGCCGACTGGATCGGGTCGATCACAACGACCGTGGCGAGCGCGCCCTGCTCGACTACAAGACCCGCACTGCCGCCAACCTCAGGCAAAAGGTCAAGGAAGAAGACGACCATCAACTGGCCTTCTATGGCCTCTTGGCCGGCGGCGATGTGCAACACGCCCATTACGTTGCCCTCGAACTGGGCCCCGACAAGAAGACCGGCGACGCCGCCGCACCCGATTTCGCACGCAAACAGAAGATGCTCCAGCAACAGATCACCACCACCATGCAAGCCGTGGCCCACGGCGCGGCGCTGCCGGCCAACGGCATCGAATCGGTCTGCCAGTATTGCGAGATGCGCGGCCTGTGCCGCAAGGGAGCCTGGCTGTGAGCGCCGCCGAGCAGCAGCCGGCCGCCTACGAGGTCAATGGCAAACCGGTCGCGGCAGAGGTCTTCACGCGTGAGGCCTGCGATCCGCGCCACTCGGTGGTGGTCGAAGCCTGCGCCGGCAGTGGCAAGACCTGGCTGCTGGTGGCGCGCATGTTGCGCTTGCTGCTCTCCGGCGCCCAGGCCCCGGAACTGCTGGCCATCACCTTCACCCGCAAGGCCGCGCAGGAAATGCGCGAACGTCTGCTTGAACTGTTGCATGAGCTGGCGTTGGCCGATGAGCACCACGCGGCCAGCCTGCTGCGCGAACGCGGCGTGGCCGAGGCGGATCTGCCGCGCTTGCTGCCGCTGGCACGCGGGCTGTATGAACGCATCCTGTCGTCCGAACAGAGCCTGTCCATCGACACCTTCCATAGCTGGTTTGCACGCCTGCTACAGATCGCACCGCTGGCGTCGGGTGTGCCGCATGGGTATACCCTGACCGAGAAGAATGGCGAATTGCTGGAGGAAGCCTATCGCCGCTTCATGCAGACGCTGCGCGAACCCGAGGGGGCAATCGTCAAGGCCGCGCTGCTCGAACTGTATGAATTGGTCGGCGACTTCAACACGCGCCAGTTGCTGGACGCCTTCATCGACAAGCGCGCCGAATGGTGGGCTGCCACGCAGGACGATGGCGAGGAGGCCGAACCTTCACCCCTGTGCTGGCTGGAAGCACTGTGCGGCGACGACGCCCGGCGCGATGCCCGCCTGGCGCTGTGGGACGATGCCCCCTTGGTCGCACGCGCCAGCCAGGTCGCCGTGCTGCTGGGGCAGGGCGGCAGTCTCAACAAGAACCGCGCCGTGGCCATCGAATCGGCGCTCACGGCCGGCCCGGCACTGGAACATTTCGATGCGCTCTACAGCCAGTTCTTCGACGACAAGGACAAGCCGCGCAAGAACGGCAAGGTCAAGTCCCTGTTGGCGGCATTGACCCAGCATTTCGCCGCCAGTGACGAAGCCGCGCTGGCCGCCTTCGAGGACGAATTCAATGCCATCGGCGAGGCCCTGCGCAAGCTGCAAGGACGCAGCAAGGAAAAGCTGGTGCTGCAACTGAACCGTGCGCTCTTTGCTGCCGGTCGCGCCTATCTGGATTGCTACCAGGAAGTGAAGTCCGAACAGCGCGTGCTGGACTTCGCCGACCTCGAATGGCAAGCCTATCGCCTGCTCAAGGACGAGGCCAGCGCTGCCTATCTGCAGACCCGCCTGGATGCGCGCTACAAACACATCCTGCTGGACGAATTCCAGGACACCAACCCGCTGCAATGGTGCATCGTGCGCTGCTGGCTCGATGCCTATGGCGGCGACGCGGCCCAGCCCAGCGTCTTCGTGGTGGGCGACCCCAAGCAATCGATCTATCGCTTCCGCCGCGCCGAGCCCCGCGTCTTCGTGGCCGCGCGCGAACTGCTGCGCAGCCAGGGGGCGGCCATCCTGCGCGCCAACCAGACGCGCCGCAATGCCAGTGCCGTGGTCAATGTCCTCAATCGTTCATTTATCAGGGGCGGCAATCCGCTGTTCGCCCAGCAGACCACGCTGGGCCTTGCTGGAGGCGAGGTGTGGCGGCTGCCGCTGGTGCGGCAAGAGGAAAGTGAAGAAAACGTCACCCGCTCTGAAACCGACGCAGAATCGGCCTCTGCGGCTACCTCCTCGGCCGCGTCAGAGGGAGTGCAGGACATCATTGCCTGGCGCAATCCGCTGACCACCCCGCGCGGCGAGGAAGAAGATGCGCGCCGCCTGTTGGAAGGGCAAGCGCTGGCGCAGGCCTTTGCTCAAGCCTATCGCGAGGTGCCGGTCATCACCGGCAAGTCCGAGCGTGCCATGCGCTGGGGCGACATCATGCTGCTGGTGCGCAAGCGCACACACCTGGCCGCGTATGAAAGCGCCCTGCGCGCCGCCGGCATCCCCTTCATCTCCGACAAGCGCGGCGGCCTCTTGGAGTCGCTGGAAATCGCCGACCTGATTGCGCTGCTGACCTTCCTCATCACGCCCAACGACACGCGGGCACTGGCGCATGTGTTGAAGAGCCCGATCATCGGGGCCGTCGACGACGACCTGGTGCAGATCGCCCGCCGTGCCGCGCACGCCGAGGGTGGCCACTGGTGGCAGCACCTGCAGGCCATGCAGCAGGAAGGTGCCGCCTCGGCCGCGCTGGTGCGCGCAGTCACGCTGCTGCAACGCTGGTTGCAGGCCGCACCACACCTGCCGGTGCATGACCTGCTGGACCGCATCCTGCATCAGGGCGAACTGGTGGCGCGCTATGCCCAGAATGCCTCGCCGCTCACGCGTAGCCAGACCCTGGGCAACATCGCCGCCTTCGTCGAGTTGTCGCTGAACATGGACGCCGGGCGCTATCCCAGCCTGCCCAAGTTCATCGATGCGCTGCGCGTGCTGCAGCGGACCTCGGGTGGCGATGCGCCCGATGAGGCTAGCGTGGACGCCAGCGCCGATGCGGTGCGCATCCTCACCGTACACAGCGCCAAGGGACTGGAAGCCCCGGTAGTGGCCATCCTCGACGCCAATCACAGCGATTCGGTGGAAGACAACCTGGGCATTCTTTGCGCCTGGCCGCAGGACCAGGATGCGCCCACGCACTTCTCCGCCTTTGGACGCCGCAGCGAACGCGGCAGTGCGCGTGAAGAATTGTTCGAGCAAGAAGATCAGTTGCGCACGCAGGAAGACTGGAACTTGCTGTATGTCGCTGTCACCCGCGCCAAGCAGTTGCTGCTGGTATCCGGGGTGGCCGGAAAACGCGGCACAGGGGAGGGCGGGGTGGTCGAGGGAAGTTGGTATCAACGGCTGTTTGCCAGCGATGCGCCGGTGCGCGAGATCAGCGAGGAGGCGGTACAGGGCGCCGACGTGGCTGCGGTCGAAGAGGTTTTCAGCTTGTCCTTGTTCGATCCCCGGCCGCTGCCGCTGCCGATGTCGCTCTTCGCTGCGATCGATGGCGAGCAGGAGAGCCTGCGCGACCTGCGCGTCACCTTCCAGGCGCCTGGCAAGACCATCCGCGCCGTCAGCGGGGTGGACCTGGACGTGGCCGCTGGCGAAGTCGTGGCGCTGATCGGTGAATCGGGCTCGGGCAAGAGCGTCACCTTGCGTTCCATCATGCGTCTGCATCCCGAGCAGCGCACCCGTATCGAAGGCCGGCTGCAAGTCGATGGCCGCGACGTGTTGCAGATGACGGGCCGTGAGCTGTCGGCCCTGCGCGGCCATGATGTGGCGATGATCTTCCAGGAGCCGCTGCTGGCGCTGGACCCGGTCTATA